>JAWWDH010000166.1:0-7208 GCA_033720015.1 Pseudomonas sp. | reverse complement strand
CCCGCGCTGATTGCGGCCGGTTTGATGGGGCTGGCATTACTGGCCACAGGCTCACGCACTCCACTCGTAGCAACAACACTGGCCTGCGCCTGGTTGATAATCGCATGCTGGAACAAGCGTTCCGCTTGGCTGCTGGTCTGCGGCGTACTGGTTACGCTCGCCGTGGTAAGGCTATACCCGGAAATCCTGTTAGAGCGCGGCCTGTCATATCGGCCTGAGCTATGGGCACAAACCCTCAGCAAGGTTGCTCAACAGCCCTGGCAAGGTTTTGGCCTTGATGCACAGCTGGCGATACTTATCGCCGACCTCAACACAAGTTTTAGTGAACCGCACAATTTTGCGCTGGGTGTGTTGTATTACACCGGCATTATCGGTTTGGCCATTTGGCTCGCCATGCACGCCCTCGCCCTCTTCCAGTGCTGGAAGCACAGAAGCAACTATTTGTTCATTGTGGCTGGTGCGCTGCTGGTTTATGGCATCGGTGCAGGTTTGACGGAGGGCGGCGGCATCCTGCCAAGACCCAAGGAGCACTGGCTGGTGACCTGGATCCCTCTAGCACTGATTGCGGCACTCAGCATCCGTACGCGGCAAACACAAGGAGCCCTGCGCTGATGCAAACGCTTTCCCAGCCCGAACTGAACGCACTCTCAGCCAACGCCAGCGTGCTTGAACTCGACGGCCTTGGGCCAAAAGTGCTGAAGTTAACAGACGGCAGTTTTCTCAAGCTGTTCCGTAAACGCTCAGTATTTTCCCGCGAAACCCTCAAGCCTTACGCCAAACGCTTTGCAGAGAACGCCGCACGCCTGCAACGTCTGGGGTTTAGTAGCCCGAAAATCATCCAGGTGTACTGGCTGGTTGACCCGGTCAATAAAACTGCTGTGCATTACTGGCCGCTCCCCGGAGAGACCTTACGCCACATACTGAGCAACAGCTCTAGTGAGCGACGCCAGGAGCTTGTAGAGCTATTTGGTGAGCTGCTGGCCAAGCTGCATGGCAGCGGCGTCTACTTCCGCTCGGTACACCTGGGCAACGTACTGGTGCAACCTGACGGACAGCTGGGTTTGATTGACCTCGCCGACATGCGCATCAGCCACTTTGCACTTAGCCTGCACAAGCGTCAGCGCAACCTGAAGCACATGCGCCGTTATGTCGACGACCAGAAGTGGTTGTTCGAAGAACACCGTGACGCGCTAAAAGCAGGTTACAGCCGTATCGCCAAGCAGCAGGCGCTCAAGCTGTTTACGTAATCCGTACAAACCTACAACGCTTTAGCCTTCTGCGCCGCACGCTGCCGGGCATACTGCAGAAAGCTATCGAGCTGGTCACTGCACAACAGTGGACTGATGCTACGCACCTCCTGCTCCGGCCACTCCCACCAAGCGGTCTCAAGCAGTGCCGCACAGACTTCAGGTGGAAAACGCCAGCGTACGTGCCGCGCCGGATTACCTGCCACTATCGAGTAAGGGGCTACATCTCGACTGACCACAGCACCGGCTGCGACAACGGCGCCATGCCCAATAGTGACACCGGACAGGATCACCGCATTGCTGCACAGCCAAACATCACTGCCAATCACTACATTCCCTCGACTCACTGCATAATCTTTAATTCCAGATGCCTCTGAGATCAAGGCTGGAAAAGGGTAAGTACTGACCCATTCAGTGCGGTGGTGGCCGCCAAGAAATATCTCCACGTTCATGGCAATTGATGTATAACTGCCGATCTTGAGTGATGTTCCTTCCTGCCAGTCATGCACGGCGGGCACACCATAGGTGCCAACACCCACCTCATACTGCGGATAGCGCTGCAGAAATCTCGCGGGACCACGCTCGAACTTGGGCAGCCGGCGAATCTGCTTTTTGGCGCGTTTTTCCAAGAATCTTTTCCAGAACCCCATCGCGAATCAACCCTTTTCCAACGGTGAGAAATACAGGCGCGCCAAGCCGCGCCAGGTTTTCTTCGACCACTGTTTAAACGGAATTTGCACCAACAACTCGCGGGCCAATTGGCGGTCACGATTGGAGCATTTGAGGAACATTGAGCTGAGAAAGCGCGTACGCACAAACTCATACTGCGGATGATCGCGGTACAACGCATAAATGCGCAGGATGCTGTCGATCATAAATCGATGGTTCTTGTACGAGTTAGTGGCGTGCTTGCGATAACGCGCCAACACTTCGCCCAAGCAATCGATGGTGTAACCGGCATGAGTGATCTTCAGCTCAATCGCCAGATCTTCCAGGCGAATCTCCGGATCAAAGCCGCCCACTTCCACCAAGGCCTCTTTACGAATCATCAGGGTTGTGGCGGGCGCATAAGGTTTGCGTTCCATAAACACATCATCGAAATCCATCCGCCGAAACGGCACATCGCGGCGCTGGCGAGCTTCGGGGAATAGCGTACCTTTCGAGTCGATCAGTTCGATATTGCCGGCACAAATCCCCACCTCTGGTTTACCCGCCATATAGGCCACCTGCTTGGCCAGGCGTTCGGGCAGCATCACATCATCCGAGCCGAACGGCACAATCAACTCACCTTTAGCGCGAGCGATTGCCGAGTTCAACGTACGGGTCAGCCCTTGGTTTTTCTGGACCTGAAAGTCGAAGCCGTGCTCGGCCTGCAAACGCCGAATACGCTCGACGCTGTCGTCGGTCGAGCCATCGTCCACCACCAACAGCTCGACATGCGGATAGGTTTGCCCCAACACACTGAGGATGCATTCCTCAATATAAGGCGCGTGGTTGTAGGAGGCGATAATGACGCTGACCAGCGCGGAATTCTGATTCATTGGGAGGCACTCGCCTGACTCAGCGACTCATCAATGAGTTGCCGATACTGCTGACGGAAGGTTTCGATATCGTGGTGGGCACACAAGTACGCATAGGCCTGCTCACCTTTTACCTGCAACTGCTGATCGCTCAGCTGTAAATAGCTGTCTAGCGCCTGAGTCAACGCATCAACGTCAGCCGGGGGCACCGCCAATCCTTCAGCGCCCTCGATCAGCGGCAGCATTGCCGGCACATTCGAGGCGATTACCGGTAAGTGCCCGCTCATCCCCTCCAGCAACGCCAAGCCCAGCCCTTCGGCAAGAGACGGCATGGTCCAAATATCAAAAGCGCGCACATACTGCAGCGCATTTTCACGAAAGCCGAGCAGATGAACCCGCCCACCCAGGCCAAGCCGCTCAATTTCGGCCATCAGCCGCGACTCTTCGCGACCTTTACCGATAATCGCCAGCTGCACCTGCGGGTAAAGGTCTTTGAGCTTGGCAAATGCCTGGAGCAGGTAGATATGCCCCTTAACCGGCACCAGGCGCCCAAGAGCTCCCAGCAGGCGCACATTGGGGTCAAGCCCCAGCAAGCGGCGAGCGTCTTCACGCGAATGCTGCAAGGCGGCGGCCTGCTCGATATCGATGGCGTTAGTGATGGCCACGGTATTGCGCTCAGTAAAGCCGCACGCACAGTCCAGCAGGTATTGCTTGACCGCTGGCGATACGCCGACGAAACGCCAAGCCTTGTCGATCAAGCGCGCGGCTTGCCGGCGACGGTAAAAACGGTCGTACTCGCCAAAGCCGTGAGAAATACCAATGCACAACGGCACCTTTAGCCAGCGGTTCAACTGCAACATCATATTGACCGGCTTAAAGCGGTTGCAGATCACCACATCGAACTGCTCGGCGCGACAAAACTGATAGAGCTGCCACATCGCCCGCAACCGCAGCCCCTTAAGTTGCTTATCGGCGAACTCAAAATACACTGAGCGCGCGGCTCGACTTACCGGTTCGCCCGGCTGCGATTTACCACGCAAGAATGCCGCGACCACTTCATACCGCTCGCTCGGCAACGCCTTGACGATCTGCTCGGCCAAATCGGCGAAGTCATGCGCTTTAACGTTGTAATCGGGCTGCAGCTGTAAAACCTTGATTCGCCTGTTCATCGGCTCTCCTGCGCAAAACCCTGTGAGCTGATCCGCCATTCCGGCTGTTTTGCCAACGCTTGCAGTGTATCGGCCGACGGCTCACCAAGTGCGGGCCAGGCATCACGCTTCCACACGACGAAATGGAAATAGGGAAACGCTCGGCCCTGATCAAGGTCATTGCTCAAGCGCCCTTCGCGCCAATACCAGCAGGTCGGGAACTCGGCGCTGCCATCGATCCAGGGAATACACCCCGAAGGCGTACTGAAAGCTTCGACGAACTCGCTACGACGGCGCCACGGGTTGAACAACCCGACGAGGCGAAACAACGGCTGTGGGAAGTTTTTGCGCCAGAGAAAAATCCGGCTGAATGCGCCTTCGTCCAGAGCATGATGCTGCTGATCGCAGAAACGCGCCTGCCAGTTCGGCATACGCATAAAGGCTTCGCGCATGCGCGGCACATTACGAATCAGGCATAAATGCCCAGACACTCGCCGCTCATGGGTGGAGAACAGGTCGTACTGCGCCAGACGCTCGGCAGTGAAGTAATCACGCAACTGGCCGAAGACCAGATCGATGTCACCGAAGGCCCAGAAATCATAGCCCTGCAGACGATCCTGATGAATAAAGCCCAGCGCCGGTTTGATATCGCAGAGTTTGTAGGCGTTCTCCGGCGCAAACGGAATGCCCAGATGCTTGCCAACTAGGGCGCAGTAGTCAGCGTAGCTGATGCTTTCAATCCGCACATTGCTCGGCAGCTCGGCCGGCACGCCACAGTCACTGAACAGTAACCAGTCTACATCTGGGTTGCGGCGGCAGCTCTCGAGGAAAAACGGCATCCAGAAAGGCCAGCGCCCGAAGTAGGGAATTACGAAACATATACTTGGCTGATTCGTCATAGCGGTCCTATCACCCGCCAAGCCCTTAGGCTCGACGGTTTTGTGTATTGCCGTTAGCCGCCGAGCAGACCGAGGCGCCAGAAGGCCTCACGCACGGCATGATCGGAGAAGCCAGCTTCGAGCCGCTGCAACATGAGCAAGGCACACAGCTCGCGCTGTTCAGCATCCAGTCCGGCCATGTGGCGCATGGCGGCAGCCAGCGCGGATATATCGCCCAACGGAAACAGTACGCCGACGCCCTCGACCACCTCACGCCCACCACCGCAGTCGCTGCCGATCAGCGGTACACCAGCCGCCATGGCCTCCAGCAGCACCATGCCGAAGGGCTCGTGATCGGAAGTCAGGGCAAAGGTATCGAACGCTTTGAAATAACGCCGGCCATCAGCGACCTGGCCGAGAAAGCGCACCGATCCAGCCACCGCCAGCTCGTCAGCGAGCGCTTTCAGTGCTGACTCCAAGCGACCACTGCCCATGATGACCAAAAGGCTGCCCTCCGGCAGCTGCGGTAACGCCTGGGCAAACCCACGGATCAGGGTGGCCTGGTCCTTGTCTGGATGCAGGCGACCAACATTGCCGACAATCCAGGCCTCCTGCGGCAGACCGAGATGCTCGCGGGCTTCTGCACGGGAAACCTGCCCGGCCTGCACAGCGGAGATATCGATGCGGTTGTACAGGGTCTGGATACGCTCAGCCGGCCAGCCCGGCAAACAGGCACGCATGTCTTCACGCACCGCATCGGACACCCCGAGCAGCGCCAAACGCTGTTTGAAGGCATTTGCAAACAGCCGACGCGACAGCCGCTGATAATCACCAAACGCATGGTGCACGCCGATCACCGGCAGACTGCTGCCCAACAAGGCGATATAAATCGGCTTGAAGCGATGGGCGATACACAGTTTGAAGTCGTGCGCCGCGACGATGCGCTTGATATCGCGAATCGCCTTGAGCTTGAGGCCACGTACTTCGCGACTGGAGTAGTCGAGAAAAATCACCTCGTCAGAAGCTGAGCCCTGCTCGACCTCTGCGCTCGGCTTGCCGGTCAGGTAGACCGTACAGACCTTATAACGGGTGCCGGCAAACAGCGCGGCGTACTGCCGCGCGCAATCGAGGAAGGGGCCGTCGTAGCCGTGGCAGAACTGCAAAATCCACGGTTGAACAGCTCCAGATGCCTCAGACGTTGTCATACCAATCCTTGCCATCCTTGACCACGAGGATGTCTTCCATGATCAGGTACTGCAGGTCGGAGCCGTAGAACATGTTCAGCGCGTCGGTCGGCGAGCAGATCATCGGTTCGCCGCGGCGGTTGAGCGAGGTGTTCAGCGACACGCCGTTGCCGGTGAGCTTTTCCAGCTCGAGCATCATGTCGTAGTAGCGCGGGTTGTATTCGCGCTTGAGTACTTGGGCGCGCGAGGTGCCGTCTTCGTGCACCACTTCACCCACACGGGTTTTCCATTCGTCGTTCACTTCGAAAGTGAACGTCATAAATGGGCTCGGGTGATCAACCTTGAGCATTTGCGGGCCGACGGTGTCGAGCATCGACGGGCAGAAGGGCCTCCAGCGCTCGCGGAACTTGATCTGCTCGTTGATCCGATCCGCCACGCCCGGCACGCTCGGGCAGCCGATGATCGAACGTCCACCGAGGGCACGCGGGCCGAATTCCATGCGGCCTTGGAACCAGGCCACCGGGTTGGCGTCGACCATGATCTTGGCGATGCGCTGCGGCATGTTGTCGATCTGCTTGAACACCGGTTTGCTCGGATGGCGGGCGCAGGCGGCGATCACGTCTTCGTTGGTGTAGGACGGGCCGAGGTAAACGTGCTCCATCTTCTCCACCGGCACACCGCGCTGGTGCGAGATGTAAGCTGCGGCACCGACTGCGGTGCCAGCGTCGCCGGAAGCGGGCTGCACGAACAGCTCTTTGACGTCATCGCGGGCAATGATCTTCTGGTTGAGCTTAACGTTTAGCGCACAGCCGCCGGCGAAGGCGATCTTGCCGGTTTCGCGGATGATGTCGCCGAGGTAGTGCTCCATCATCTGCAGCGCCAGCTTCTCAAACAGCGCCTGCATGCTGGCGGCGTAGTGGATATAGGGGTCGTCGGCGATGTCGCCTTCGCGCTTAGGCCCCAGCCACTCGATCAGCTTCTTGGAGAAGTAGAAGCCCTTGCCGTTTTCTTTATAGCGGCGCAGGCCGATGACGTTGGCGTACTCGGTGTTGATCACCAACTCGCCATTTTCGAATTTGGCCAGGCGCGAGAAGTCGTATTTGCTGGCATCGCCGTAAGGGGCCATGCCCATGACTTTGAACTCGCCGTCGAGCATCTCAAAGCCAAGGAACTCTGTGATCGCGCCGTACAGGCCGCCCAGTGAATCCGGATCGAAGAATTCTTTAATCTT
>JAWWDH010000165.1:0-7229 GCA_033720015.1 Pseudomonas sp. | reverse complement strand
GTGTTCAATGGCTCGGAGCCATTGGTAAGCATTTCCAGGGCGTGTTGCGGATGCTGGAAGCGCTCTAGGCCGCGCTCTTTCAGTGGGTTGAAACACACCACCTGGGCACCGCGTTTGACCGCCTCGCGCAGCGGTTCGAGCATGCGCGGGTGGTTGGTGCCAGGGTTCTGCCCGAGGACGAAGATCGCGTCGCTGTGCTCGAAATCATCGAAGGTGACGCTGCCCTTGCCCACGCCCACGCTCTGGCCGAGGGCCACGCCACTGGCTTCGTGACACATGTTGGAACAGTCGGGAAAGTTGTTGCTGCCAAAGGCACGGACGAACAGCTGATAGAGGTACGCCGCTTCGTTGCTGGCGCGGCCCGAGGTGTAGAACTCGGCCTGATTAGGGCTCTCCAGGCTGTTGAGGTGCTGGGCAATCAGCGTGAAGGCGGCGTCCCAGCTGATCGGCAGGTAGTGATCGCTGGCCGCGTCATAGCGCATCGGTTCGGTCAGGCGGCCCTGGTATTCGAGCCAGTAATCGCTCTGCTCGCGCAGCTGGCTGACGCTGTAGCGAGCGAAGAAGGCCGCATCGACACGGCGCTTGGTGGCTTCCCAGTTAACCGCCTTGGCGCCGTTTTCACAGAACTTGATGTGGCCGTCTTCCGGTGAATCGCCCCAGGCGCAGCCGGGGCAATCGAAGCCGCCGTGCTGATTGGTCTTGAGCAAGGCCCGCAGGTTTTTGAACGGCTGCTTACTGTCCAGCCAGAAGTGCGTGACGCTGCGCAGTGCGCCCCAGCCAGCAGCGGCTCCCGAGTAGGGTTTATAACGTGGCTTGATCTCTTGCAGGCTCATGCTTACTTCGCTCCGGGCGCCGCCGGGCTGTAGACCCGTGGCGCGCTCTGCTGGGGAATATGGATCAGGTTGAGGTTGTGTTGGCGCGCCCACTGCACGCTCAGGCTGGTCGGCGCGGACAGGCTGACCAGGGTGCCAATGCCGGCGCGCAGCGCTTTGTGGATCAGCTCCAGACTGCAGCGGCTGGTGACCACGACAAAGCCTTGGCGCAAGTTCTCAGCTTCGCGGTGCAGGGCACCGAGTAATTTATCCAGGGCGTTGTGACGGCCGATGTCTTCGCGGCAATGGCCGATCGCGCCCCGGCTGTCGACAAACAATGCGGCGTGAACGGCACCGCTGTGACGGGCCAGGGTTTGTACGCTTTGAATCCGCTGGCGCAGGCCCTGCAAGTGAGCCGGCGCGGGCAGTGGGCTGGGCGGCAGGCTGCGCAGTTGCGGCAAAGCCTGTTCTAGCGCTTCGACCCCGCACAGGCCGCAGCCGCTGGTGCCGGCCAAGGTCCGACGCTGCTGCTTGAGCGCCCAAAAGGCGCGGTTGCTGACCTGCACTTCGGCGCTGATGGCGTGGTCATGCGCATGGAGGCTGATGTCGTAGATGTCATCGATTGAATCGATCAGGCCGGCGCTGAGGCTAAATCCATAGATAAAGTCTTCCAGATCGCTGGGCGAGACCATCATCACGCTGTGGCTAAGGCCGTTATAGCTGATGGCCAGGGCGCACTCTTGCGCCAGTGGGGCAGCGCCTTCCTGCTGGTCGACAGCGAGTTCGACATAATTGTAGGTCGGTGCAGGCAGCAGCGCGGGGGCCTGGACGTTGACGCTGAGCGGGGCATGGCGTGGCATGGCTGTGGTTTCCCGGCGACGGAAGTAACCTCAGCCTAGGCCGCTGCAATCAAGGCGTCTAATCGCTGTTGCTGATGTGGTGATCGATACGCTCTATCAAGGCGCTTAGTGCGGGCCTCTTAGCGGGGTTCTGGCTGAAGAAGTCGCTGTGCTTCGGCGAAGCAGGCATCGGCTAACGCGGAGCGCGGCGCGCTGCGACGCATAATCAGCCCCAGCGGGGCGAGGGTGTGGGCGTCCTCGATGGGCGTCAGCGCCAGGTGTTCGGTGAATTCCGCCAGGCCGCTATTGAGCGGCATGATCGCGCAACACAGCCCGGCGCTGACGGCTTGCAGCAGTTGATGCACGGCATCGGTTTCCAGGCGCGGGCTGGGCGTCAGGCCACGCGAGCGGAAGCTGTGGTCAATCGACTGACGAAAGTGCATGCCCGCCGAAAGCAGGCCAAGCGGCAACTCAATCAGGCTTTCCCAGCGCAGGGCGGGGCGGGTGAACTGGAAATGCCGACGGTCATACAGCAGGCCCATGCGCGTTTCGGCCAGCTCCAGGCTGTCGAAGTGCTCACGGTCGAGGCGGTCAAGGTAAGACAGGCCGAGGTCCAGCTGATTACGCCCCAGTTGCTCAAGAATCTGCTCACTGCTCAGGGCAAACAGCTGGAAACGTAGCCCGGCATGTTGTTCGGCAAAAAACTGCACCAGGCGCATCGGGTCGAACCCGGCCAGTGGCACCACTCCGAGGCGTAGGGTGCCGACCAGTTGCCCACGACAGGCCGCCGCTTCGGCGTACAGGCCGTCATGCGCGGCCATCAGGCTGCGCGCCCAGGCCAGAATGCGCTCGCCTTCGGCACTGAAACCCTCGAAGCGCTGACCGCGATGCACCAGCTCCAGGCCCAGTTCGTCTTCCAGCTGGCGCAGGCGCATCGACAGGGTTGGCTGGGTGATATGGCAACGCGCGGCAGCCTGGCCGAAGTGTCGGGTCTCATCCAGGGCGATCAGGAATTTCAGCTGTTTGATGTCCACGATGCGTCCTTCAAGCCTAGGGTTGTGGCGATTCTAGCAGGCTGTTGGCCGTGCCCTGATGGGCAGTACGGCATGCCTCGGGGTTGCTGCGCCAGCCGTGTTGCGGCACCTTTGCCATGCCGCAGGGTCTAGGCTTGTGGCGCC
Source organism: Pseudomonas sp. (assembly GCA_033720015.1). Lineage (GTDB taxonomy): Bacteria > Pseudomonadota > Gammaproteobacteria > Pseudomonadales > Pseudomonadaceae > Aquipseudomonas. Next base: position 4,400 of record JAWWDH010000165.1, on the reverse strand, counting down.
GGGCACCATCGCCCGGTCATTTTCCAAGGAAGCAAGAGGAAACCTTATGAGTCTGTTTGCCTTTGTCAAAGATGCGGGTGTGAAACTCTGGGAATCATTGGCCGGTAAGGAAGCCCAGGCTGCCGAGTCACTGACCGCGCACGTTGCCAAGGTTGGTTTGGGTAACCCGAATATCCAGGTCAGCGTTGACGGTGAGAAGGTCATCGCCTGCGGTGAAGTCGCCAGCCAGGAAGAAAAAGAGAAAATTCTTTTGACCCTAGGCAACGTGGCCGGTGTCGCTGAGGTGGAAGACCGCATCACGGTCGCCACGCCAGCAGCGGTGGCGCGCTTTGTGACGGTGAAAAAGGGCGACACCCTGAGCGCGATTGCCAAGGCGGAATACGGCAACGCCAATGCCTACCCGAAAATCTTCGAAGCCAATAAGCCGATGCTCAGCCATCCGGACAAGATCTATCCGGGCCAGGTGCTGCGTATTCCCGAATAGGTGGTACCTGTGGGAGGCGCTTCAGCGGTGACAGTCGGGGCTAAAGCGGGGTGTCGCTCAGCCCCTCCCACAAATCATCAGTCGTTCCCCGCAAGGTTGCGCAACAACGCGCGGTAATCCTCGACGGCGGCAAACTCTTCGGTGTCCTTTGGCGCTGCCTGGCTGTCGGGCTGACGCACGGCCAGCAGATGGCCGACGCCAAAGCGCCCGGCGCTGCGCAGAATCGGCAGGCTGTCATCGATAAACAGGCTGCGCGCCGGGATGAACGGACAGTCCTGCTGCAGGGCGTGCCAGAACTGTTGGTCTTCCTTGGGGAAGCCATAGTCGTGGGAGCTGATCAGTCGGTCGAAATAGGGCGCCAGATCGATACGCTCCAGCTTTAGCGACAGCGAGTCGCGGTGCGCGTTGGTGATCAGCACCACCTGCTTGCCGGCGTCGCGGATGGCGCTGATAAAGCTGTCGGCATCCGGGCGCAGGGCGATCAGGTGCGCCACTTCACGCTTGAGATCGCGGATCGACAGGTCTAGCTCGCGGCTCCAGAAGTCCGTGCAATACCAGTTAAGCGTGCCGGCGTGCTCACGGAATAACGGCAGCAGTTCGGCGTCGGCCAGGGCGCGGCTGATGCCGTGGTGTTCGGCATAGCGCTGCGGCAGGTGCTGCAACCAGAAGTGGTTGTCGAAGTGCAGGTCGAGCAGGGTGCCGTCCATATCCAGCAGGACGGTGTCGATGGCGTTCCAGGGCAAGGCGGGCATGCGGGCTCTTCGGTCTGATGTGCAGGAAAGGGCGATTTCGCCATTGACGTCGAGATCGCGCAATCTCCTCCGCGGATAATAGGAAAAGGCGCGTTATGATAACCCGCTATGTCCTGCCCAGGAGCTATCCCATGCGTCAGAAGCCCACTGTACTAGCTCGCGAAATCGTCGCCAGCAGCCGCCTGTTTCGTGTTGAGGAGCTGCAGCTGCGCTTCAGCAATGGCGTGGAGCGTACCTACGAGCGGTTGGTGGGCAAGGGCTCGGGTTATGGCGCGGTAATGATCGTGGCGATGGTGGATGCCGAACATGCCCTGCTGGTCGAGGAGTATTGCGGCGGCACCGATGACTATCAGCTGTCGCTGCCCAAGGGCCTGATTGAGCCGGGTGAAGACGTGCTGGACGCGGCCAATCGTGAGCTTAAGGAAGAAGCCGGTTTCGGCGCGCGGCATCTGGAACTCCTTACCGAGCTGAGCCTGTCGCCCGGTTATATGAGCCAGAAGATTCAGGTGGTGCTGGCTCAGGACCTCTATGAAGAGCGCCTGCCCGGCGACGAGCCGGAGCCGATGCGCGTCGATAAAACCAATCTGCGCGAGCTGAGCAGCCTGATTCAGCAGTCGCAGTTCACCGAAGGCCGTGCCCTGGCGGCGCTGTATCTGGTCCGCGACCTACTGACGCAACGTGGAGAGTTCCAGTCGTGAGCCATCCCCTGATTCCTGCGGTAATCGAACTGGTGCGCCAGGCCGGTGCTGCGACGCTGCCTCACTGGCGTGCCAATGTGACGGTCAATGAGAAGGCCGATGCCTCGCCGGTGACTGCCGCCGATATGGCCGCGCACCATATCCTTAACGATGGCCTGCTGGCCCTCGCCCCGCATATCCCGGTACTGTCCGAGGAGGCGGCTGACATTGCCCTGAGCGAGCGCGCGCAGTGGAGTTCCTGGTGGCTGGTCGATCCGCTGGACGGCACCAAGGAATTTATCGCCGGTAGCGAGGAGTTCACCGTCAATGTGGCGCTGATTGAACACGGTCGGGTGGTGTTTGGCGTGGTCGGCATTCCGGCCACGGGCCTGTGTTATTACGGCGGCGCTGGCCTGGGTGCCTGGCGTGACAGTGCTGGCGCTGTGCAGGCGTCGATCAGCGTACGGTTGGCCCCGCAGGAAGCCTTTACCCTGGTCGCCAGTCGCCGCCATTCCAGCCCCGCGCAGGAAGCCTTGCTGGCCGGCTTGAGTGAGCGTTTTGGCGACCTGCAATTGGCCAGCGTCGGCAGCTCGTTAAAGTTCTGCCTGCTCGCCGAGGGTAATGCCGACTGTTACCCACGCCTGGCGCCGACCTCGCAGTGGGATACCGCGGCGGCTCAGGGCGTACTGGAGGGGGCGGGTGGCGAGGTGCTGACACTGCAAGGTGAGGCGCTGACCTATGAGGCGCGTGAGTCGTTGCTTAATCCGTACTTTCTCGCGCTACCGGCGGCTGCTGAATGGCGTGAAGAGCTGATCCAGCTGGCTCGCGCGCTGGATTAAACCAGCAACGCAAAACTGTAGGATGGGTTAGCCGCGGAGCGGTGTTACCCATCGGCGTATCTAAGGGCGTGAGAGCGGTTGATGGGTATCGCTGTGCTCAACCCATCCTACAGAGGCGGCGCTCGTAGGTGGGTTATCCGTGAAGCGGCGTAACCATCATTGCTGCTCAGTCGAGCATGTCGCCGTAACGCGCGTCCTTCTTGAATACCAGCGGCTGGGCGAAGCCGGGCACCTTGATCTGCTCGGGACTGATGGCGATCTGCTGCTCGTCGATCAGGTCGTTACCGAAGTTATAGATGATCCCCAATTGCCCCAGCAGGGCTTGCGCGTCGTAAGCCTGGGCGGCGGCGCGGGTCGCTTCGCGGCGCTGCAGGTAGGCGGCAAACGCGGCTTCGCCATGGCGCTTGCGCAACATGCGCTCGGCCACATGCGGGGCCAGCAGCAGGGCGCTGGCGTTATTGCCGCCAAAGCCCTTGGAGTTGATAAAGCACACATCCAGTTGCTCAGGCGCACGCGTGCGGTCAGCGGTGGCGAAGCTCAGGTGCTGCTGGTGCACGTCATCCGCCACGTTATCGATGGTCTTGATGCCGGGGATAATGCCGTACTTGAAACTGCCCAAAGCAGAGATGACTTGGTCGCCACTGGCCGCGGCCAACGAGTGACCGACAAAGGCTTTAACCGCCGTCACCGGCCACTGCTCGATGGCAAAGGTGCTGGCGATCTGGTCGAGAATCACCGATTCGGTCACCCGGTTGGCCGGGGTGCTGGAGCCGTGGGCGTGGACGAAGCTGCGCTCACGTACAGCTTCGATCCCCAGCAGTTGCACGGCGCTGGCCACGGCCTTGGCCACCGTCAGGTAGTTGCCGGGGCCGGGGGCGGAGATGGATTTCTTGAAGCCGTCGGCGTTGATAAACACGTCCGGCACCGCGCCGTGAATGTCTGCGCCCAGTTGCAGCGCCAGTTCATCATCCATCAGCACCACGAACTGGCAGGCTTCGGCCAGGGTGAAGCCGCAGTTCTCGCCGAACGGGCGGCTGGCACGGCGGAAGTCGACATCCTCGCTGCCCTGGATCTGCCGTAGGCCATCCTCGGTGGCCAGCGCGCCCATGGCGCCGTAGCCCTCGATGCACTCCTGGTTGATCGGCGCTTCGCTGCTGCCGACGATGACCACACGGGCTTTGCCGCTGGCGATCTGTTCGATGCCTTTTTGCAGGTTGTAGAGGAAGCTGGCGCAGGCCCCGGTGATGCTGCCGGTGGTGCCGACGCTTCCCAGCACGTAGGCGTTGATAAAGTCCGCCGACATGGTGTTGAGGCCCAGGGCCAGCTGTTTGGCGGTGACGCGGCCGCCCTTGAGGCGGGACTGCATCAGGCCGCCGAAGCCGTTTTCGTCGAGCTGGCTCATGATGCAGCTGGAGAAGACCGCGACTTCGTCGGGGGCCACGTGCTGCATGATGGTTTGCCAGTCGATGCCGGTGGCGCGCAGGGCATCGGTGACGCCGACTATGGTCATGGCCAGGCCGCGCGGATGGAAGCGCGCGTTGTACAGTTCGCTCGGCTCGAAGCCTGTAGGCAGTTGGCCGGCGGACTTCACCGGCAGGGCGCGGTAGCTGTCGACCTTGAACTCGCAGTTGTCGTGCAGGGTGACCCG
>JAWWDH010000164.1:0-7300 GCA_033720015.1 Pseudomonas sp. | reverse complement strand
GTAATCACCGTGAATCGACAGCGCAATACTGAACGGCATGCGGGCGTTGCCGCTAAAGGCTGGCTCGCTCCAGTTACCCAGGGTATTAAAGCCCCATGCTTGCAGGCGATCCTGACTGAGCGTGCGCCAGGCCGTCGGGTCAGCCTTAGGGTAACTGCGCTGCAGGTTGGCCTTGTAAAAATCGAACCAACGCCCGCTGGCAAACGCCCGGCCCTGGTTGGCGCCGGTGTCGCTGCGACTGTCCGAGGTGCCGAAGTAAGCCGCCAGCGCTTCCCCCTGTTGCGGCAGATCGGCAAACATCGCCTCACGCCCTGCAACGTAAGTGGCGCTCTGCTCGGCCGTCACTGCGTTAACACCCAGCGAATAGAACGGATGCCCCTCAGGTGTTACCAGAAACCAGCGACCATCACGTTTTTCGGTACGAAAGAAGCCGCTCGGCGTAAACGCCTGCCCGCCCGTCCAGCCGCCAAAGGTGTCCTGCGCCGGTCGCTGCGCCAGCCAGCGCTGCAACTGTTGCTGCTCCTGGGCAACCGCTTGCTGCAGTTGCCCGTCGTTATTCACCTTGCCCGGCCAATTGGCCCGCGTGTACTGGCCGTAGCCGTCGACGATGCCGGCATAGGCGGCGGCCGATAGCTGCTCGCTGCTCACGCCAAACTGGCTGAGCAAAATATCTTGCGCCGCTTGCGGCTGCGCTATGGACAGGGTGAGTGCACTGACGTTGCTCAGGTCCAGCGCGCCACTGAGCGTGTCGGCCAGCAGCAGGCGTTGGCCCTTGTGCGTCCAGGGCATCGGCACCCCGGCACGCATGCCATGCTCACGCGGCGAGGCGGCTTGCAGAGGAATCAACAGGGTTTGCGCAGGCCCGGCCGGCAAGGCGATACGGGTGCTCAACTGCTGACCATCAGTACTCTCGATCAGCACATCCAGGGTCAACGCCCAAGCCATGGCGTTCTGTACACGCAAGCTGACCAGGGTTTGCTGCGACCAGTCCCAACTGCCGCTTTGCGGGGTAAGACGCAGGCGGGGTTGCGCGGCGGGATGGAAGGTCACTCGGCGCAGCACTTCACCTTGCGGCGTCGGCTCGCCAATACGATTAGGCAGCTCGGCATCCACTGTCGTGACCTGCACGGCGTCCAATGGCCGGACAAAGTTGAACAACTCCTGCTGCTCTATTGCCATGGCTACGCTGCAATAACCCAGTAGTGCTGATAGCAAAACACCTGTCTGCAGCCTACGTTTAAGCTTCACGAACAGCATTCCCCTATTGTTTCGTCCGCCCCTGGCAAGACTGCTCGAGGCAAAATTCAGGCCTTGGTGTCGACCAAGGCCGTGTGCATGCGCCAGTTGGAGCGTCTTTAGCGCGGCGAGTTGCCTTATACCGACAGACGGGGAGCTAACTGATTTCCCGACGAAATGGCGGCAAGGCATTGAGAATTGATTTGCCGTAGCGCTGAGTGATTACGCGGCGATCCAGCAGGGTAATGATTCCGCGATCCGCCTCAGTACGCAGTAGGCGGCCGCACGCCTGCACCAGGCGCAGCGACGCATCCGGTACGGCGATTTCCATAAAGGGATTGCCGCCGCGCGCTTCGATCCACTCGGCCAGGGCCGCCTCGACTGGATCGTCCGGAACAGCAAAGGGGATCTTGGCAATCACCACATGCTCGCAATAGGCGCCCGGTAGGTCGACACCCTCGGCAAAACTGGCCAGGCCAAACAGCACGCTTTCTTCGCCACTGTCGACCCGGGCCTTGTGCTTGTTCAGGGTTTCCTGTTTGGACAGGTTGCCTTGAATAAACACCCGCTTGCGCCAGTCGCGCTCCAGGCCTTCGAAAACGTCCTGCATTTGCTTGCGCGAGGAAAACAGCACCAAGGTGCCGCGCGAGCCCTCAACCAGACCGGGCAAGTCACGGATAATCGCCGCCGTATGCGCCACCGCATCTCGCGGGTCGGCATTCAGGTTGGGCACCCGCAGCACACCAGCATCGGCATGATGAAAAGGGCTCGGCACCACGGTGCTAACCGCCACTTTCGGCAAGCCGGCGCGCATGCGGTAGCGATCAAAGGTGCCCAGCGCCGTCAGCGTCGCCGAGGTCACCAGCGCACCATAGGCCACATTCCACAGGTTACGTCGCAGGGTTTCGGCAGCCAGGATCGGGCTGGCGTTGACCTCAATATCGAACAACGCGCCGCTATCGGCCAGGGTCAGCCAGCGTGCCATCGGCGGACTGGTCTCCGGGTCTTCGGCGGTAAAGGCCAGCCACAGCTCCCAACTGCCCTGAGCACGCGCCAGCAGGCTTCCAAACAGCGGATACCATTCTTCGGCCTGGTGGCTGGCAATGCCAATAGTGGCCTCGCCATCCATGGCTTCCTTGAGCTTTTCGGTCACGCCGGTAAACAGCTCGGTCAGCTTGGAAAAACCCTTCTTCAACTCCACGCCCAGCTCGACCAAGTGCGACGGCACCAGTCCACCGACAAAGCGATGACGTGGGCGCTCCCGGCCCTGCATGTCTTCGCCTGGTTTGAAATCTGCCACCTGTTCACACGCGGCGAACATAAACTGTTGATGGGTTTTGATTTCCCGCGCCAGCTCCGGCACCTGCTCGATCAAACGACCTAAGTCACCCGGCAATGGATGCTGGGCGAGCAACTTGGTGAGGTTCTTGGCGGTCTGCTCCAGCCAGTCAGCGGTCGAACGCAGGCGGGTGAAATGAGCGAAATGGCCAATGGCCTTGTCCGGCAGGTGGTGGCCCTCATCGAACACATAGAGGGTATCGCGCGGGTCCGGCAATACCGCGCCGCCGCCCAGGGCCAGGTCAGCCAAGACCATGTCATGGTTGGTGACGATGACATCGACCTTGCCCATGCCTTCGCGCGCCTTGTAAAAAGCACACTGCTGGAAGTTCGGGCAATGGCGGCTGGTGCACTGGCTGTGATCGGTGGTCAGCTGCGACCAGCGCGTGTCTTCCAGCTCTTCCGGCCAGCTGTCGCGGTCACCGTCCCACTTGTTGCCGGCAAGCTTTTCGATCATCGCGGTGAACAGCTTCTGACTCTGCTCATCCACATCGATCTTGAAACCTTCCTCTTCGAACAGCTGAGCGGTGGCGCTTTGCGCCTGGCCTTCCTGCAGCAGCATATCCAGCTTGGACAGGCACAGATAACGGCCGCGCCCCTTGGCCAGGGCGAAGCTGAAGTTGAGACCACTGTTGCGCATCAGGTCCGGCAAATCTTTGTGCACGATCTGCTCTTGCAGTGCCACGGTGGCCGTGGCGATCACCAACCGCTTGCCTGCGGCCTTAGCCGTGGGAATCGCGGCCATGCTATAGGCCACGGTTTTACCGGTACCGGTACCGGCCTCAACCGCCACAACAGCAGGCTCACCGACGCGCCGCCCTTCTTCATCAACTTCAATGGCGCCAAGCACCTTGGCAATTTCGGCAATCATCAGGCGCTGGCCATAGCGCGGTTTAAGCGACTTGGCCTCGAGAAAACGGGAGTAGGCGCCCTGGATCTGGGACTTGAGTTCGGTACTGAGCATGGGGTCTTGGTGCAAAAAGCCTGGATAAATTTTCAGTGTTTGTAATCGGCGGCTATCATAGCGCGCTAATCGATCCCGCGCTGAACCGCTTAGAGCCTGTTTCTAACGCGCTAGGGCCGACGCGCAACAGGTCGTAAATAGGTTCTTACCCAATTAGGAGTGATTGCATGACCCCTTACGCCTTCATCTACAGCCTGCACCTGCTCGCCGCCCTCGCCTGGGTGGGCGGTATGTTCTTCGCGTGGATGATCTTGCGCCCGGCAGCCGTCGCCGCACTGGAAGCCCCAGCCCGGCTAAAACTCTGGCTAGCGGTCTTCCCGCGCTTTTTCTACTGGGTGTGGGCGGCGGTAATTGTCTTGCCGGTTACCGGCGTGGGCATGCTGCACCTGCGCTTTAGCGGCTTCGATGCCGCGCCACGCTACGTGCACGTCATGATGGGGCTGTATATCGCGATGCTGGCGCTGTTTCTGCGGATACAGGCACTGCAACTGCCGGAATTACGCCGCGCCGTAACAGCAGAAGATTGGCCGAGTGGCGGTGCAGTGCTTGCACGTATTCGTCGGCTAGTCGGCATCAACCTGCTGCTGGGATTGCTGGTGGTGGTAATCGCTGGCGCTCGCCCTTCGTTCTAACGCGGCTCAGTTAACCGCTGCCAGAGGGCTGCGGTTAACTGCGCAGAGCAATTAGAACTGCACAACATTCAGCGCACCGGCCGCACCTGGCTCACCGGCACGCCCTGCCTGCCCGGGCTGACCGTCACGAGCACCGTCGGTGCTGTACACCCAGCAGCCCTTGCTCATGCCACCTCGGCCAGCGGCACCCGGCGCACCCGGTTGACCGCCACTGCCGCCGTCTACACGCACTTGCAACTGCTCAACCGGGAAACCCTGCGGCACTTCCAGACGCACCTGGGCACCGGCGGCTCCCGGCTGGCCGTCACCGCCATCCAAGCCATCATGGCCGCGACTGGCCTCACCCCATGTGCAGCCACCTGGCTTGCCATCGGCACCGGCAAGGCCGGCATAACCAGGCGCACCCGCGCCGCCGCGGGCATCCAGCATCAGGCTCTCCACGGTCACGACCTGCAAGCGCACGCTCAGGTCGCGCCCCGGCAGCGCTGGGTTTTCCGCGCTGCCCTGGGCACCACGCGCACTGATCTGCGCACCACTGGCAATCTCGGCATCTGCCACTTCGAGGCGCAGCGCCTGCTCACCCGGGGCAATCGCCAGGCGCGCTTCGCGCCCCAAACGCAGCTGCGCCACGCGAATTTCGGTCAATCCTGCAGGAATCAACAAGGTGCCGTGATCGGCAATTTCCAGGCGATCCAGCAACAACACACTGGTATTGCTCGGCAGCCGCATAAACGCATGGGAATCGACTTCAATCACCGCCTGGGCCAACGCCAAGGGGCTAAACAGTGCAGTGAGGGCGAGTAACTTACGCATTTTCGGCTTCCATCTGCAGCGTTTCCTGCGGCTCGGCGGCAGTCACAGCCGCTTGTTTGGTTGGCAAGCCGAGCAACTGGAAAATCCCGAACAGCATGACCTGCATACGCTCCTGAGCCGGCTTGGGGCAAGCGGCAATACGCGCATTAAAAAACCACAGTTCCAGTGCATGAATCAGCAGAATCAAAGCCCCAGCAGCGTTCAACAACAGTGCAAAAGGCTGTGCGAAAGGTTGCAGCAGGTTCGCCAGTACGACGCCCCAAAATAATGCCGTCAGGCCCCTTGCTACAGTCAGAAATGCTTTCATACCCGCCCCTGGCAGTTTTTATTTCGCTGCACCATATCTGCTTTAGGGGTGTGCTGCCAGAGACCAGTAAAAACCATGAAGGCTGAATGCCCTCATAGCTTTACCGGGTTGAGACTGCCTTCTCGTAAGCAGGCCGCGCGAACCGAGTCGCCGGGATTCGCAGTGACCAACTAGCCCGCTACCTCAATCATGGCTGCGCTTCAACCTCCGCTTCGACACGGCGATTGATCGCCCGCCCGGATTCGCTTTGATTATCTGCGACCGGCCGCGACTCACCATAACCAACCGATGAAACCCTGTTGCTGTCGATACCATGCTGGTTGACCAGCACATCACGTACCGCATTGGCACGGCGCTCGGATAGCCCCTGGTTATACGCATCACTGCCAATGGCGTCGGTATGACCTTCAACAGTCGTGGTGGTTTGCGGGTACTGTTTCATAAAGTCGGCAAGGCTTTTGATATCCGCCTGACTGCCTTCTTTAACATTGGACTTGTTGAAATCGAACTTCACATCCAGCTCTACCCGCACCGGCGCCACAACCTCGATGGGTTCTGCTGCGGCAGGCGTACTGGCATATTCTTTGATTGGACAGCCGTTGTTATGCACCGGCGTATTAAGAGGCGTTCCTAGGCAGCGGTCACGACGATCAAACACACCGTCGTCGTCTTCGTCACCATCTTGGGCGTAGCAAATCAGCGAGCCAATGACCGCACCGGCCAAGGCGCCACCTGCTGCCCATGTAGAACTTTCGATTGCGCCCAAACCAGCACCGGTCAGACCGCCAATTGCACTACACAGGGGCCAGTTCCCTTGGTTGAGCGGCGCATCTCCCGTACTGGAAGTAGTCACGCAACCTGAAAGAACACTGCTGACCAAGAGAACGGGGGCTAGCCCCATCATGGATCTAACTCTCATGGTACGAATCTCCTGTATTGCCGGCTACTGCCGGTACATAGGAGTAAAGACCTACCCATAGAACTGCACAAGCCAGGCCCTAAGGGTCTGGCTTGTTTTCTACAGAAAGCCTTGAATCAGGCGATCAAGGACGCGCTTCTACTTCTGCTTCTACGCGGCGGTTGACGGCGCGACCGTCAGCACTGGCGTTGTCCGCTACCGGACGAGTTTCGCCATAGCCCACAGCGTTAACGCGCTCACCGCCTACGCCATACTGATTAACCAGCACATCACGCACGGCATTCGCACGACGCTCAGATAGGGTCTGGTTGTATGCGTCGCCACCAACGGAGTCAGTGTGACCTTCAACCACGGTGGTGGTTTGCGGGTATTGGGTCAGGAAGTCAGCCAGGTTCTTGATATCACCATAGCTTTCAGGCTTCACCTGAGCCTTGTCGAAGTCGAACTTAACATCCAACTCAACACGCACGGCCTCAGCGGGTTCAGCCATGGCCACTGGCTCTTCCATAACCTCTTCAACCATCACAACTTGCTCTTCGCCGGCGCCATGCACCCAGCAATAAGCCGCTGCCATACCGGCACCAACGAGTGCGCCGCCACCAGCCCAGGTAGAGCTTTCAATAGCGCCCAGAGCAGCACCGCCCACACCGCCAATCGCGGCACAGGTTGGCCAATCTGTTTTCTGCACGCCGGCACAACCGGTTAACAAGGTACTCGCGACAATCAGGGGTAATGCTTTCCTGGTGATGCTCATATGTAAATCTCCTATTGGTAAATCGGTAAAAACCGATACTGACAAAGTAAAGACGCCAGTAACAAAATATGCCAGAGAATATGCAAACACATTAGTAGCACGATCCGCACTAGGCTGCCGTGCCACTGCACGTTAGTCTTCGCTTACTAAAGTGAGGATGTGCCATGCCTGCAACCCCTTCATCCCGAACACCGCAGCAAGCCCTTGCTGCACTATTGGCGCGCTACACGCCAGCACGCCTACTGGTAGTCGGAAGCCACGAATTACCTGCAATTGATGCATTTACCCAGGCCCATCCTGACTGCCATATCACGCACACCGAGGCCGGAGCTCTACC
>JAWWDH010000163.1:0-7326 GCA_033720015.1 Pseudomonas sp. | reverse complement strand
GTGAGCCGAGCCTGCAGCCGGCTGATCTGTATCGCTATGCCGGAACGCTGCAGTGGGGCGTGAGCCTGGTGCTGCTGGCGGGCGTGCTGCTGATTATCTGGCTGCTGCGTCGCCGTCGAGCCTGAGCCGGTCGGCTGTGACGGCAGGGCGCACATGCTTGTCAAAAGCCCGTGGCGCTCCTATGGTGCGCATCGACGAACCCGGGAATGAACCATGAGCGATCTACAGCACCTCTTCGATAACAACGCACGCTGGGCTGAGGCGATTAAAGAGGAAGACCCCGAGTTCTTCGAAAAACTGGCCAAGCAACAGGTGCCGGAATACCTGTGGATCGGTTGTTCCGATGCGCGGGTGCCGGCCAACGAGATTGTCGGCCTGTTGCCGGGCGATCTGTTCGTGCACCGCAATGTCGCCAACGTGGTGCTGCACACCGACCTCAACTGCCTGTCGGTGATCCAGTACGCGGTTGATGTGCTCAAGGTCAAACACATCCTGGTCACCGGCCACTACGGCTGCGGCGGGGTGCGTGCGTCGATGCAGGATGGCCAGCTGGGGCTGATCGATGGCTGGTTGCGCAGCATTCGCGACCTGTACTACGAGCACCGTGAGCACTTGGCGCAACTGCCCAGCGAGGAAGAGCAGGTTGATCGCCTCTGCGAACTCAACGTGATCCAGCAAGTGGCCAATGTCAGCCATACCACTATCGTGCAGAACGCCTGGCACCGGGGGCAGTCGCTGTCGGTGCATGGCTGTATCTACGGCATCAAGGATGGCCGCTGGAAGAACCTTAATGTGGCGGTCAGCGGTATGGAGCAATTGCCGCCGCAATACCGTCTACGCCCGCTCGGCCAGAGCTGAGGCATGCAATCCTCCGAACGTTATGCGATTGCTGGTCTGCTACTGGCAACGCTTTGTTGGTCGGGTAATGCTTTGGTGGCGCGAGCCTTTGCCGGCGAGATCCCACCGTTTGCCTTGTCGTTCTGGCGCTGGAGCCTGGCGTTGACTTTGCTGTTGCCCTTCGTCGCCAAGCCATTGTGGTTGCATCGTGCCGAGTTGCGTCACGCGGGCTGGCGTTTGCTGGTGCTCGCCGGTCTCGGCATCGCCGCCTACAACAGCCTGTTGTATGCCGCTGCGCAAACCACTGCGGCGATCAATATCACCCTGGTTAATACCTGCCTGCCGCTGATGACCTTTATCGGCGCGGGTTTGCTGCTCGGTGAGTGGCCTCAGCGCCGCGCCTGGTGGGGCATGGCCGTGGCCGCGTGCGGTTTGCTGGTGCTGATCAGCAAAGGCAGCTGGGCTAGCCTTAGCGGCCTGGCATTCAATAAGGGCGATCTGATCATGCTGTTGGCGGTGGCCGACTGGGCGCTGTATTCGTTGCTGCTCAGGCGTTGGGCTGCCTACCTCATACCGATCCCGCCGCTGGCGCTGCTGGGCGTTCTGATGCTGTTGGGTGTACCGCTGATTCTGCCGTTCTATCTGTATGAACTGGCGCAAGGTGCGGACTTCAGCCTGACCCCAGGTAATTTCGCGGCCATCAGCTACACTGCGATCTTCGCCTCACTGCTTGCCTACCTTGCGTGGAATCACGCTATTCGCGTGCTCGGTGCAGCCAAGGCGGCGCTCTCCAACTACCTGATGCCGGTATTTACCGCCGCTCTGGGGTGGTTGCTGCTAGGGGAGGGGTTGCAGGGCTATCACTGGTTTGGCGCGGCGCTGATCTTTAGCGGATTGCTGCTCGGTACGCAGCGCTCGCTGAAGGGGTAGGTGAGGCGGCGGGGTTGCATCAGGGGCAGGTCGACTGAATGGACGGGGCGCTTGATGCCTGCAGTCCAGGATAAGAAGAGGTCTGCCGCCAGCTTGGATAGCTACGCCAAGCCAGCGGCAGGACTCATACTTATTTGAAGGTCAAAACGTCACGGGTCAGGTCGTCGATCACCGATTTCAAATCATCTGCGGTGATCGTTTGTTTGTCGTTGCTCAGGGTTTTACCGAAGCCCTTACGCACTACGCGCAGCACGGTTTTGCCGGTTGAGGTGTCGATAAATTCGGCCTCCAGATACAGCTCAGTGTTCTGATCACGCTCACCGGCAGCGGTCATGGCGCCCGCCAGCACCAAAGCGACTGGAATGATTTCGTAAGGCTTGAGCCCCTCGGTGCTGGCATTGACGCCGGTAATCGCGCCCCGGAACTCCAAGGTGCCTGGGCCTGCGCCAAAGCCAACCGGCTTCAAGCGGCTGAACATAGCCGCAGATAAACGACTATTGGTGTAAGTCAGCAGGTCTTGCAGAGTCTTCTGGCTGAGGCGATCAGTCGGCTGCGGCTCAGGGTAAAAACGCACGGGTTGGAAGATGACCTTTTGATAGTTGGCTACATCGAACGTGGGGTCGACCCAACGCATTACGGTACTGCCGCCGGCGGTCTTGGTAGAGCTCAAACCTTCATAGCTGGACAAGAAGCCGGAGTACTGTGATTGACTCGCAGTCTTAGTCGTACAGCCGCCAAGCGCTACAACTGCTGCCAGTAGGCCGCCTAACACCATTTTTTTTGTTTTCATCGATAACGCTCCATGTGTATGAACAGTGGTCTTTTGCAAAAGGTGAATTTGTGGAAGGTGGCCTCAGACTTCAGTCTTGATTGGTGGAGTGGGGGGTCAGAAGCGCCAAGTTGCGTTCACGCTGACTGCCTGCACCCAGGCATCTTCGATTTCACCGGAGACGCGCTTGGGGTCGTTACGCGGCAGTTGCTTCTGTTGGTCGATTTGCATATCGCCCATCCAGACTAGCGCGTAACTCAGGTTGAGGTCGGTCTGCGGGTCCAGGGCATAAGTCAGGCCCGTGCCGAAACGCCAGGTTGAGCCCAATGGCATGGTGAAGGTGCGATCTTCATCGCTGACTGGCGAGCTGTCATAACCCACACCCAGGTTCCACAGTAGCCGCTTGCTGGCCTGATACTGGGTGCCGACAGACAGATGCCAAGTGTCTTTGAAGTTAGCATCGGCCGTGGCCGACACCGGGTTACCGCTGTCTATTTGCACACCGACCTGACCAAATCGCGACCAGTCTTGCCAGTTGGCGCTAGCCAACACGGCCCACTGCTCATTGAGCGCGTGATAGAGGCTCAGGGTCAGCGTCTGCGGGACATTCATCGTCAGCTTGGTGTCAGCACCAATAATGCCGGTTGCTTGCAGCCTGTTGCTAACCACTGGCCCCAGCCCTTCTGGTGACAACCCATCCTCAAATTCCAGCTCGATTTCACTGCTGTAGTTCAGGCCAATGCGGGTGCCCTGCCAGGGCTGGTAGATCACCCCAAGGTTGGCTCCAAAACCCCAATCATGGCTTTTGTAGGTCAGCGAACCATCGGGGTTGTTACGTAGATCAAGCGGGGAGTTATCAATGGCCAGTTGCGAGTCGAGCATGGCGTACATGGCGCGCAGGCCGAAACCCAGCGACCACTGATCATTAAAGTGATAAGCCACGCTGGGCTGCAGGGTCAGACCGAGCAGCTCATCGTTCTGGGTGAAATAGCGTCCCGCCCAGTCATCCTCATAGTCGATGCCCAGCCCAAAGTCGCCATAGGTAGCAAAACCCACATGCCAGTGCTCATCAATTTGCTGAGTCACGAACAGGCTGCCGCCGGGCGCCCACTCCATCAGTGTGCCGCTGTCGCCGCCAGGCACATTGCTGTTGCCATTCTGGGTGAACTCCAGGTTGCTGTGCAGCAACTGCAGGCCGCCACTGATCTGAGTGCCAGGCAGGTAGCTCATGCCGGCCACGTTGCTGGCCAGGGTGCCGGGGTTTTGCGCGCGAGCCGCCGCCCCCGCATTGGCCAGGCCGGCGTTGTCGTTAGCCACTTCGTACATAAATAGGCCGCCAGCCATGGTCGGCGCGCTGGCCAAGGCGGCGGTGAGCATACCCAGCTGACCACCGCGGACGAATAACGTGTGCATTTCAGAGTTCCTTTCAGCATCGCTGTTTGGTGTGACCATCGTCGTTTATTGCTAGCCGAAGGCATGGCATCTTGTGGCGATGGTTGCTGGGTGTACGCTTGCGGGCCGCCTCCGGCTGGAGTGGGCCACATGCGTCAGGTTCAGCTGCTTACTTGGCTACCACTACACCCGGCGGCAACCAGGAGCCCTCACCCGGTGGCAGGATGGTTGGGGCTTCGGTTTTCGGCCAATACAAGCGCATGGTCAGGTAAACCGGACCATTGGGGGCTGGCAGCCAATTGGCTTCTTTGTCCTTACCAGGGCTGTCCTTTTGGATGTAGAGGGTCAACGACCCATCAGCATTCTTGGTCATGTCCGGTAGCATCGGCGAGTTGATCAAGTAACGGTTGATCGGGTTCTTGATCAATAGTTGTGTATTGCCGTCGTACATGGTGACCGACCAAAACGCATTGACCGGCGGCATTTCGTCGGCGGAGAAGGTCAGCGTGTAGTTGTGCTTGCTGGCATCCAGTGTGTCGCCATTCACGTCTATGCGCGTAAACGGGTAGACCGCTTCGACCGCATCATTGGCATAGATTCCGGCCTTGGCACCTGCTGCACGCAGCATCCAGTCGCCGTTAAAAAACGCACGATTACCGAACATCGAGCGCAGCGTCCAGCCGTTGATTGGCTTCTGCCCCGACGCCAGGTACTGGTCGATCTTCTCACCACCGGCCTTCATGCCTTCGGCAATCGCGGCCTTGTGCTCGTCTGACAGATCCTGCACATCGAATGTCTTGCCTTGACCGATGCCGATACGGGCCAACTTCGCCCGAATCGCTTCTTCTTCCGGCCCGGCAGGTGCGAACTGCAGCGCGAAATTGAGGTAGTCGAAGAAATGAGTCTTAACCATGTCCCTGCTGATCGCGGGGAAGTCGACAGCAGGTGCAGCGGCCGGTGCAGGCTGGCCGAGGAAGGCTGAAAGCGGCTGCGCCTTGTAACCGGCCTGGATTTTCAAAACATTGGGCATATCTGCCGCATTAAAAAGCTGCGTGCGGAACCCGCTTAGCGCGAACTGCGTGGAGGAATGGAAGACTTTCTTGATGCCGGCCGGCGTTTCACCCTTCCAGTTAGGCCCGACCACCAGGAAGTCGCCGCCGTCATTGCCGGTGGCGCGCGAGCCGATGTAGCCATAGTTGAAGGTATTGCCATCTTCGAGTTGCACCGCGAAATAGCGGCCCTTGTCTACCGGTGGCACCGAGATCACGATCGGCTCGGCACGAAGGTCCAGCCACAGAAAGGAATAGGGCGTGTCGCTATTGGGGGTGACGATGGCAGTGTCTTCGTAAGTGAATACACGGGCTTCGTTCTTGATCTGATTGAACGGTGCCTTGAACTGACCCGAGTCCTTGTCGACCGCGTAAGCGTGCATGACCGCGTAGTTCATCACGATAGGCAGGCCGTAGATAAAGCCTTCCTCAGCGATAGCCTTGGTTTCTTCGATGCTCGGCGCATCAACAGCCGGCTTTGCTTCGGCTTGCACGGCCGAGCCAACTGACTCGCTCTTGCCGCTGGCTGGTAGCGGCGAGTTGGCCGCGCTGTCGCTTTTTTCACAGCCGGTCAAAAATGCGAGGGAGATGGCCGAGGCCAGCCCCAGTGATCCAATCGTTTTGAGTGCTTTCATGCTGGGCTCCTGCCGCGAGATTGTTCTTCGTGCTGCTCAAAATACGGTGCGAGACCGCCCCTAGGGTGAGGGGCGGTTCATCTGTAGATGCCTGCTGTGCGCTGGCTTATTGCACTTTGTCGAGCTTAGGCGCAGTCCAACTGTCGTTCAGCGCGGCTTCTGTCGGCCAGTACAAACGCATGTACATGGCGAACGGACCAGCCGGTGCTGGTAGCCAGTTGGACTCCTTGTCCTTGCCAGGCGATTCGTTCTGGATATACAGGGTGAGTCCGCCGTCGGCGTCCTTCTTCAAGTCCGGCAGCATTGGCGAATTGATCAAGTAGCGATTGATCGGGTTGGCGGCCAGCAAGCTCTCTGGCAGCTTGTACATGGTCAGCGACCAGAACGCCTTGACCGGCGGGTACTCGCCCGCAGCAAAGCGTAGGGTGTAACGATTGGCGCCTGTTAGCAGCTCACCTTGCGCGTCAGCGCGATAAATCGGATACATGGCTTCCTGCTTGGTGTTGCCATAGATGCCGATGGTCGCAATCCAGCGATACAGGTAATTGTTTTTCAGGAACTCGCGTGTGCCGAACAGTTCACCAGAGGTCAGCGTGCCGTTATTCAAACGCTTTACTTGGCCAGCGAAGGCCTCGTAGGCATCAGCACGGCCGGTCTCCATGGCTGCCTTGATTTCCGGGGAGAGTTTGGCCGGATCAAAGGTCAAGCCTGCGCCGACACCAATTTTGGCGAAGCGCTTCATCAAATCAACTTCGCTGGGAACGGTCGGGCAATAGCGCAGCACGAAGTTGAGGACGTTGAAGAACTCCAGGGACGTCTTCTCTTGCTCTTGAGTCAGTGGCTTCATCCAGTGAACTGCCGGTGCCGCTGCGGCTGCTGTTTTGCCGAGGAACGCCGAGAGGGGCTGAACCTTGTACTGCGCTTGGATCTGCTTAACGTTATCGAGGTCAGTCGGGTTAAACAATTGCGTGCGAAAAAGTGCCATGTTGAAGTCCGTTTCGGACCGAATCACTTGCTTGATCCCCGCCGGCTTTTCACCTTTCCAGTTAGGCCCCGCGATCATGAAATTGCCTGCATCGTTGCCGGTGGTGCGCGAACCGGCATAGGCAAAGTTGAAGGTGTAGGCGTCGATGAACTGAATGCTGTAATAGCGCTTCTGCTCGATCTCAGGAACGCTAATCACGATAGGTTCGGCACGCAGGTCCAACCCCACGAAAGAGTATGGCGTGTCCGAGTTAGGTGTTTGAAGTGCTGTATCTGCCGGAGTGTAAACCGCTGGGATGTTCTTCAGCTGGTTCCACGGCGCCTTGTAAGACTTGTCGTCGTTATCAACAAAGTAGGCGTATTGAATGCGGTAGCTGTCCACCAGTGGATAACCGTAGATATAAGCTTCTTTGGCAATCGCGCGGGCTTCTTCAGGCGTTACAGCGGTATTGGCGCTGTGCGCGGCCAGCGACAAGCCGCCTACCAATGCGAACAGCAATGGCGTGGCAATTTTCCGTAATTGCATGTGATGAAGCCTCAGTAAGATGGATCGTTTCGGCCGTCTGGTCGCAAACGAATCAGAAGATTAGGTAATCCCCCCGGAAATCAGTACCCGTCGGAAGTAGAATTTTCTCCTTATCGGATCAAGGAAATTTTGCGTGAAGACATCGCGTTTTTCGGACAGCCAGATCATCGCCATCCTCAAGCAGGCTGAAGCCGGCAGCCCAGT
>JAWWDH010000162.1:0-7410 GCA_033720015.1 Pseudomonas sp. | reverse complement strand
GGACGGCCTTCTACTGGGCCTGGTGGATCAGCTGGTCGCCGTTCGTCGGTATGTTTATCGCGCGGGTCAGCCGTGGCCGCACCGTGCGTGAGTTCCTGATTGCCGTGCTGCTGGTGCCGTCTTTGGTGTCGGTATTGTGGATGACCGCTTTCGGTGGCACCGGTATCAGTCAGCTGGTCGGTGACGGCTTCACCGGCGTGCAGGATGCCGCGCTGGAGCTGAAGCTGTTCGCCATGTTGGCTGAGCTGCCGTGGGCAGCGATCAGCTCGTTTATCGGCATCGTGCTGGTGATCGTGTTCTTCGTTACCTCGTCGGACTCCGGCTCGCTGGTCATCGACACCATTACGGCCGGCGGCAAGGTCAACGCACCCGTGCCGCAGCGAGTATTCTGGGTGATTATCGAGGGCGTGATCGCCATTGCCCTACTGCTTGGCGGTGGGTTGGTGGCCTTGCAGGCCATGGCGGTGTCGACCGGTTTGCCGTTCACCATTGTGTTGTTGGTGGGCTGTATCTCGATCGTCAAAGGCTTGATGAGCGAACCGCGCTAAGCACGGTTGTTAGGCTGTACAAGAGCGCGCCTTCGGGCGCGCTTTTTTGTGCCCGTATGGTCTGCGAGGCTGGAACAGGCCACCTGTAGTAGCGAGCTTGCCCGCGATGCTTTCTTCTTCGCCGGCTTGCGGGAGAGGGCGCAGAGAGCAATCGTAGGATGGGTATCGCGGTGCTCAACCCATCCTACGTGGTGCGCCGCAATATTCGATACCGAGAGTGCAAAGCATCGTGGCCAAGGCCTCTCCTACAGGGTTTGCGTAGCGCCTGGCTCAACTCCACAACTCACTCACCGGCGTTTGCGCCGAGTAATGGCTGGCCACCTGCGCTTGCAGCAGCTCGGCAGTGGCCAGGGCGTCGGTCAGGGCGTGGTGCGCTTGGTAGGAGGGCAGGTTGTAGCGCAGGCGGCTGTCGGCCAGGCGGATGGATATCGGTTGGCGGCCTAGCAGGCGGCCGAACCAGCCGGGCTGGCGCTTGGGGTACAGGCGCGCTTCCAGTTGCATGGTGTCGATCACCGGGAACTGCAGGCCCTCACCGATCTGCTGGCGCAGCGCCTGGTCCAGGAAGCTGCGTTCGATGCTGCGGTAGTGCACCACCATCACCTTGCCGGCCATGGCCGTTAGCAGTTCATCGAGAATCTGCCCCAGGCGTGGGGCGTTTTGGATGTCCGAGTGGGTGATGTGGTGGAAGGTCACCGACTCGCTGCTCAGCTCGCTGGCCGGTTTGACCACCCAGTAACACGCTTCGCCACAGCGGATGCGCTTGAGGTTGAAGGGCAGCAGGCCGAGGCTGACGATGGCGTGCTGATTGGCGTCGAGGCCGGTGGTTTCCACATCCAGAGCCAGCAGCGGCACCTGTTCCAGTGGAGTGTCAGCGGCTACGCAGCCGGCTTGATAGAAGGCTTGCAGGCGAGGGTCCTGAGCGCTGACGGCAAGGCTGGCAAATCGCGCCGCCCAGTCCAACTGCGGGTTTTGCGCGGCGGTAGTCGGCGCGGTCATAGGCTTTTGCCCGGCTGGGCAGGGTAGCGAAAGCGCATGAATTTCTGCGCGTTACTGAGGACCTGAAAGGCTTCCTTGAGATTGTGCCGATCAGTGGAAGAGACTTTCTCCGGTTCGATGTAGTTGTTCGGCTCGCGGCCTTCGGCCACGGCAATGGCCTGATGGCGGATCCGCACCATGCTGAGAAACTCGAGGGCGTAGCGCAGTTGGCTGATGGCCTCCGGCTGCAACAGTTTGGTCTGGGCGATGGCATCCAGACGATCCAGCGAGTTCTGCGCCTTGCTACCACAAGCCAGCGCGTGAACGCGGATCAGGTCGGTGAGCGGTGCGGTGCCACGGCCTTTGAGGTTGATGATGTGCTTCTGCTGGCCGTCGGTTTCCATCACAAAGGTACGGAAGAACCCCAGTGGCGGCGTGCGGTTGAGCGCGTTGCGCGCCAGGGCGGCGAGGAAGGCTGGCGCGTTGCTGGCTTTTTCGGCGAGCAGTTCCTTGAGGTTTTCCGCCAGTTCGATTTCGCCGTGCACGCCGTCGAGGTCAAAGAAGATGCAGCTGTTGAGCAGGGTTTGCGGGTTGGGCCGGTCGATCCACTGGTTGAAATAGTCACGCCAGACCTTGAGCGGCTGCCGCCACTGGCGGTTAGTGGCCATGATCCCGCCTTTGCAATAGGTGTAGCCGCACGCGGCCAGGCCATCGTTGACGAACTTCGCCAGCTCGGCAAAGTAGCTGTCATGCAGCTCAGGATCGAAACGGTCATCGAGAATCAGCGCGTTGTCCTGGTCCGTCACCACCAGCTGTTCGTCGCGGGCCATGGAGCCGGCGGCGAGAAAACAGTAAGGCACCGGCGGCGGTCCGAGCTGTTGTTCGCCCAGCTCCAGCAGGCGCTGGGTAAAGGCGCGGCCGATGCCGGCCATGGCACTGCCGATCATGTGTGCGGTGGCTTGCTCGTTGGCCATGCGCACGAAGGTGCCGCGCAGGTCGGGGAGCAGGCTTTGCAGGCCGGCGACATCCGGTTGGTTGAAGATCGAGTTGACCAGGTACAGGCTGCTCTGCGACTCGTAGCGGATGATGTCGGAGAGGTTGACCAAACCAATCGGCCGGCGGCGCTGCACCACGGGCAGGTGATGGATATTGTGGCGCAGCATGCACAGCATGGCTGCAAACACGTTGTCATCGGCCTGGATAGTAATAGGGTCGGGTGACATCACCTGGCTGACCGGGGCGGTGCTATCCAGCCCGGCGGCGAGTACCCGAGTGCGCAGGTCACGGTCGGTGAGGATGCCGACCATGACGGCGTTGGCTGCGTCACTTTCGACAATCACCAGCGAGGATACACTTTGCTCGGTCATCAGTTGCGCCGCCAGTTGTACCGGCGTGTCCTGGCTGGTGCAGACCGGCTGACGGGAGATCAGCTTGCGCACCTTGATCTGCATCAGGTCGCTGGCCTTGCTATGGCTTTCCACGGCGGACTTGAGGCGTGACTGGCCCTCGGCCTCGACGAAGTCGGCAAAGCTTTCGTGTTGCTCACACAACTGGGCGAACAGGGCCGCCGGAATAAAGTAGATCAGGCTGTCTTCGATGGCGCGGGCCGGGAAGCGCACCTTGTTGCTGCGCAGCAGGCCGGCTTGGCCAAAAATGTCGCCTTCGCTCAGGCGGTTATACAACTCGCCATTGCGCCGGTAGATTTCCACCGCACCGCTGCGCACGTAATGCAGGTCGTGGATGGCGGCACCGTAGAGCAGGATGTCGGTGCCGGCCTTGAAGTAGGCCACTTCGACCTGGCTGGCGATGCTGTCGAGGCTTTCCTCGGGCAGGGCTTCGAAGGGCGGGAAGCGATTCAGGTGATCGCGGATTTCCAGTAGTTCGATCTGCATGGGTGCCTCGCGGGTTGGCTGGCACTACAGGATACGAGCATCCCGGCGTGGTGTCCCCTTGCTGGCGTTACCGGGTGTGCCGGCTGGCAGGCACCAGCGAGCATGTGGCGTGCTGCTACTCGGGTTTGCGGGTGGCCTGCAGCTTGGCCAGCAAGGCTTCACTTTGCACACGCTGCTCGGTTTCGCTGAGTTGCGGGTTTTCCAGCACGCTGTCGAGTTGCTCGATCAGTTCGCTCTGCCGGTTGATGCGCTCATCCAGCTTCTCCAGCCTATTCTGGTTGCGCCAGCTCCACAGGGCCAAAGCGCAGGCGGCCAGCAGCACTGTCGCGAGCATGATCATCGTCAGTGTGTTCATCAGGGCTCCAGGTTTTTGTACGTCAGCATGCGCGGCAAAGTAACAGCGCCAAGCGTCAGCGTCTGTGCCTGCTGCACAGAAAATCCCTAGCGGGCAAAAAACACCTGAGCGAGCAGGCGGGCTTCACTATTCAGCACGCGGGGTAGGCGGAAACCCAGGCGTATTCAAGCGTTCCACGTGAAACCCCTATGGATGCTGGCTCTCAGGCCATGCCCAGACGTTTTATGGGTGAGTAGGGCGGGTTACTCAGCGCTAATTGAGCTTCCGTTCATTAAATTAAATGTTATGTTATAACTATTGTTTGCCGTGCATGATCGACGCTGGAGTCACCTGCTATGCCCAACCGCCTTCCCGTAACCGTGCTGTCCGGCTTTCTCGGTGCCGGCAAAAGCACCTTGCTTAACGCCATCCTGAAAAATCGTCAGGGTTTGAAAGTCGCAGTAATCGTCAACGATATGAGCGAAATCAACATTGATGGCAGCGAAGTTCAGCGTGATGTCAGCCTGAACCGCGCCGAAGAAAAACTTGTGGAGATGAGCAACGGCTGTATTTGCTGCACCTTGCGTGAAGACCTGCTGGAGGAGGTCAGTCGTCTGGCCAGTGATGGTCGCTTCGATTATCTGCTGATCGAGTCCACCGGTATTTCCGAGCCGTTGCCAGTGGCGGAAACCTTCACCTTCCGGGGTGAAGATGGCCAGAGCCTGGCCGATTTGGCGCGCCTGGACACCATGGTCACGGTGGTTGATGGGGTGAATTTTTTGCGCGACTTCAATGCAGCCGAGAGCCTGGCCAGTCGTGGCGAAACTTTAGGCGAAGAGGATGAGCGCTCGATAACCGACCTGTTAATCGAGCAGGTGGAGTTCGCCGACGTGCTGCTGGTGAGCAAGATTGATCTGATCAGCAGTCACGACCGTGAAGAGCTGATGGCCATTCTGCGTGGCCTCAATAGCCACGCCGAGATTCTGCCGATGGCCATGGGCGCGGTGCCGTTGGCGAAAATCCTTAACACCGGGCGCTTTGA
Organism: Pseudomonas sp.; assembly: GCA_033720015.1. Classification (GTDB taxonomy): domain Bacteria; phylum Pseudomonadota; class Gammaproteobacteria; order Pseudomonadales; family Pseudomonadaceae; genus Aquipseudomonas. Next base: position 2,619 of record JAWWDH010000162.1, on the reverse strand, counting down.
CTTCCAGCGCGCTACGCAGGCACCGGGCTGGCTCAAGGAGCTGCGCGGCGAACACATCCCCGAAACCGAGGAATACGGCATCGCTTCCAGCGTCTACCGGGCGCGGCGGCCGCTGCACCCCGAGCGCTTCTTCAACTTTATCAACCGTGAATGGAGCAATGGCCGACTGCTGCGCTCCAAGGGCTTCTTCTGGCTGGCCAGTAAGTACCAGGAGGCTGGCAGTTGGTCGCAGGCCGGCGGCCTGATGCGCCATGGCTTTGCCGGACGTTGGTGGCGGTTTGTGCCCAAGGCGCAGTGGCCAGAGGACGAGGAAGGCCTGCAGGCGATCATGAAAAACTGGCAAGCAGAGACAGGCGACTGTCGCCAAGAGCTGGTGTTTATCGGCCAGAACATCGACTTCGCTCAGCTGAGCCGCGAGCTGGATGCCTGCCTGCTGAATGATGCCGAGATGGCCCAAGGTGTGGATGCCTGGCTAGCATTGCCTGACCCTTTCGGTCTCTGGCATGAGGACGCTGCCTGATGCTCGCGCCGGTATTGCGCCAACCCTTGCAGCAGATGGCAGGTGAGCGGGTCGAGGTGCTCGGCGAGGTGTTGCGGGATGAGGTCAACTTGGCCATTTGGCAACGCCAGATACCGCCCTCGGTCAGCCAATTCGCCACGGCCTTGCTAGTCCGGGAGTCGTCACTGGGGCACTCCATTGTGCTTGAGCTGGCCACTCCAGAAAGCCCGGTAGACCTCAGTGGCCTGCTGGAGGGTTGTGGCGATTTACCGGGGCAGGCGGCCTTTCTTGAGGATCTGCGTTGGTTGGTCAGCGCGTTTGCCTGCCTGTTCGACGCCCAGCGCATCGGCCTGCGCCTGCGTATTCTCGATAAAGCCATGTGCCCGCGGTTTCACGTCGACCATGTGCCTGTCAGGCTGATAACCAGTTACGCAGGGGCAGGCAGTGAGTGGTTGGCCGAGGGCTTGATGGCCCGCCGTCGTCTGGGCGATCCGGCGGCCGAGCCCAGCGATGCTGCGCTGATCCAGCGCGCCAAGGCTGGCCATGTGTTGTTGGCCAAAGGCGAGCGCTGGATCGGTAATGAAGGGGGCGGGCTGATCCACCGCTCGCCGTCGCCTGCGCTCGGTGAGCGGCGCTTGTTACTGACCCTGGACTGGTTGGCCTAGCGCGCCATCCACACGCCTCTGCTCTGCTTCTCGCAGAAGGGCTTGAGGTAGGTAGCGTCGCTGGCGACACCGTAATAGTGCACGTCCTGCTTGTATAGTGTGCCGCCGACTGTGGCGTTGCGGCAGACGCCGAAGGAGCCCATCGGGCATTGTTCGACAAACTCAACGGCGACCTTTTGGCCTTTCAGTTGCGGCTGGCAGAAGCCGGTGCGGAACAGGTTGGGCGGGATGCTGCGGTTTTGCTGGCAGACCTTCACATCCAAACGCTCGGCCTGGCTGTGCACCACGCAGGCTTCGCCCCAGGCCAGGCCGGACAGGCTGAATAGACTTAGCAGCAGGAAAACGCGCATTGAGCGACCCTCTGAAAATATGCCGGCGACTCTAGCACGCAGGCTTTAATCAGTCTGCGGGCTGCGTTGGGGTGGCGCGGCTACGGCGTTAGAATGGCCACAGTCGCCACCTTCCTTGTTGATGGACAGCACAACCTGCGCCCATGCTGAAAAATATCCCCACCCATGTCATTGCCGGCCCGCTCGGTGCCGGCAAGACCAGCCTGATTGGCGATTTGCTGGCCCAGCGTCCGGAGGGCGAGCGCTGGGCGGTGCTGATCAATGAGTTCGGCCTGATTGGCCTCGACGCGGCCCTGCTGGCAACCGATGACGACGGCGTGGCCCTCGGTGAGGTGGCGGGCGGCTGCCTGTGTTGCGTCAATGGCGTGCCCTTTCAGGTCGGCTTGAGCCGCCTGCTGCGCCAGGCCAAGCCGGATCGGCTGTTGATCGAACCCTCTGGTTTGGGCCATCCACTGCAACTGCTTGAGCAACTGCGTGCAGCGCCCTGGGCTGGCGTGCTGGCGGTGCAGCCGCCCTTGTTGGTGCTGGACGCCCAGGCGCTGGCCGCCGGTGAAGCCCTAGCGGAGAGTCAACAGGCGACGCTGAGCAGTGCCGGGCTGTTGCTGCTGAACAAGGCCGAAGGCCTGGATCAGGCGACTAAAGCGCGAATCCAGGCGCAGCTGCCGGCACGCCCGTTGTATTGGACCCGCCAGGGCCAGCTGCCGTTGGCGCAACTGCCGGGCTTTAGCGCTCAGGCCCAGACTGGAGCGTTGGTTGAATTGCCGGACGCTGCTGCGCCGCTGCCGCAACTGTGGCGCAGCGCGAGTGAGCCCATCTGTCAGATTCAGCAGCAGGCCGAAGGCTGGAGCATCGGCTGGCGCTGGCACCCCAGCCAACAGTTCGAACTGAAGCGCGTGCAACAGTGGCTCAGCAGTCTGCTCTGGCAGCGTGCCAAGTTGGTGCTGCACACCAATGCCGGCTGGCTGTCAGCCAATGCCTTGAATGGCCAGGCCTTGCACTGGCAAAACAGCGAATGGCGCAAGGACTCGCGCCTGGAGCTGATTTTTAGCGAAGCGCAGGACAGCGCTGCATTGCAGCGAGGGTTTGCACAATGCTTGCTGCCTTG
>JAWWDH010000161.1:0-7485 GCA_033720015.1 Pseudomonas sp. | reverse complement strand
GGCCAAGGTCGCCGGCGTGGCCAAGGTGCTGGTGGCCGACAATGCCGCCTTCGCGCATCAATTGCCGGAGAACGTCGCACCGCTGGTAGCCGAACTGGGCAAGGGTTGCAGCCACATCCTGGCGGCCGCCACCAGCAACGGCAAGAACATCCTGCCGCGCGTGGCGGCTGCGCTGGACGTCGACCAGATCTCCGAAATCATCGCCGTCGAGAGCGCCGACACCTTCAAGCGGCCGATCTATGCCGGTAACGCCATCGCCACCGTGCAGTCCAGCGCTGCCGTCAAGGTGATCACCGTGCGCGCCACCGGTTTCGACCCGGTCGCCGCCGAAGGCGGTTCCGCTGCCATTGAAGCCGTGAGCGCTTGCGGCGATGCCGGTATCTCGGCCTTCGTCGGCGAAGAGCTGGCCAAGTCCGACCGTCCGGAACTGACGGCTGCCAAGATCATCGTCTCCGGCGGCCGCGGCATGCAGAACGGCGACAACTTCAAGCATCTGTACGCCCCGGCCGACAAGCTCGGCGCGGCAGTCGGCGCCTCGCGCGCCGCGGTCGACGCCGGTTTCGTACCGAACGACATGCAGGTCGGCCAGACCGGCAAGATCGTCGCGCCGCAGCTGTACATCGCGGTCGGTATCAGCGGTGCGATCCAGCACCTGGCCGGCATGAAGGACTCCAAGGTCATCGTCGCGATCAACAAAGATGAGGAGGCGCCGATCTTCCAGGTGGCCGACTACGGCCTGGTCGCCGACCTGTTCGAAGCTGTGCCAGAACTGCACCAGTCGATCTAAACGATCGCTTTCAGGCATGGACCGCTATCCGTCCTGGGTCAAATTTCAATCGGCAGGGTGGGTCAATTTTCGGTCAACGACAACAGCCGATCACTTCGAGCTCCAGCTCGTGGCACTGGTGCAGGAAGCGCTTGGCCTTGCTCTGGATATCGTCCTCGTTGGGTACACCATCTTGCACTGGCCGACGCGGGCTTAACATGCGCATATCGTCATCGCCCCAGTGCCTATGGGCTCTACAAGGGAGCGGCACCCGCTGCCGAAGCCGCAAAGAGGGATAGCTGATGGCTACCAACACTGGTGAGGGTTACCGGAAGGGCTAGGTCAAAGACCGCACCCAAACCTACAACCCTCAGAACGACACGTACGTGAAACGCGACGCTGAGACCGGCCGCTTCATGGACATGAAATCCGATGGCACGCCGTTCAAGGGCGTGGCTCAAGAACGGGACGGGCACCGCAAATGAGGTTCCAGCAGGGGGAGCCTTTGGGCTCCTACAAACAATCCAATACGTCCGATCCGCTGGATACGGACTTACCACCTTCCATATTGTGTCTCGATTTAACCATCACACTATGGGACGGCTAGTTCGCCAAAAGGCATCTCCGGCTCGACATAGCGCAAGGCAGCCTTGGCATCACGCCAGCCGACATAGCTCATCAATGCCTTGGTGCTCCACTGGTTACGGCTGGCCCAGGTCGCAAACCCGCGGCGCAGCGAATGGCTGCTAAAACGCTCCCCCTCCAAGCCACTGCACACCATCACCCGGCGTAGAATTCGCGAGATGCTATACGCGTGCAGCCCCTCTTCCGCCAAATTGCCCCAGCGATCCACGGCACGAAACACCGGCCCTTGGCTCAAACCCGACACTGCGATCCAGTCGAGATAAGCCTCCACCGGACACAAACACTTTAACGCCGGCACCGAAAACGAGCGCCCCAGATTGTCGCGGTCGCCCTTGCTGCTAGGTAAAAATAGCTCCATGCCCTCCCCTGACCGCGCCTGGACAAACTCCACACGGAGCCGACACAGATCATCACTGCGGAAGGCCCGCCAGAAGCCCAACAAGATAAGTGCACGGTCCCGTCGACAGTGCAACAGCGCTTTACTATCGGCAACCTCCTGCGCCAGAAGCCAGTCGACACAGCGGGTCAGCTCCGCCAATTGCAGTGGCTCAGCTTGACGCTCGAGCCGCGGGTGCAGGGCCTGAATCCCACGGAGAACCTCCCGCACGTGCGGTGCCTTGGTCGGATCCACAAATCCTTGACTAAGGTGCCACTTGGCCAGGGCGGCGAGATTCGCCCGCAAGGTTGAGCTGGCCAGCGTGTCGGCATAGTCCGCCAGGTAGCGAGCCACGGCCTCACTGGTGGCGGGCAAGAAGCCACCCCAGGTTACTTCGAAATGCTCAAGCGCCTGGCTGTAGCGGCGCTGGGTGCTCTCGCGCCGGGCAGCCTGCCGGTAGCGCTCCACCTTTTCTGTCATCGCACCACCCTCCGGCGTACCGGAAAAACCACCTTCGTGGGGCTTAATCGGCGCTGGCGTTTGAGAATGTCCCATTCTCAAACGCCAGTTCGTCCGAATTTCAACCATCGCACTGCGCAGCGGTACAGGTGTAATTCCATACTGGGAAAACAGTATGAAATTGTCGGAGTAACAGTATGGCCCGTGCCGGTATCAACAAGGCGCTGGTGCAGCAGGCCCGCGATGCCCTGCTCGCCCGCGGAGAGCGCCCGAGCATCGAGGCGGTGCGCATTGAGTTGGGCAACACCGGCTCGAAAAGCACCATTCAGCGCTTCCTTAAAGAGTTGGCTAGCGAAGAGCCACGCCCGCCGACGGTCAACCTCAGCGAAGAACTGCAGGCCTACATCAGCAGTCTAGCCCAGCGTCTGGCTGCCGACGCCCAAGGTGCGGTGGCCGCCGACCGCGCTCGCCTGGAGCGGCAGCAGGCCGCCTACATGCACCAGCGGGACATCGATCAGGCCCGCCGCGAAGAGCTGCAGAAAGCTCATCAGCTGATCGTTCAAGAGCGGCGCGAAGGCCAAGTCCGTGAACGCACCCTAGGCGAACAGCTGCAACAGCTGGAGGTCGAGCGACAGCGACTGCTGAGTGCCGAGCAGCATCACCTGGAGTTGCTCGAAGAACGAGCCGGACAGATCCAATCACTGGAAGAAAAACACCAACACTCCCGTGAGGCTCTGGAGCACTACCGGCAGCAGCAGCTCCGCCAACATGAGGAAGAGGTCAATCGGCACGAAGCCCAAGTGCAACAGCTGCAACAAGAGCAGCGACGCCTGCAAGAGCAACTGATGGTCAAGCAGGAGGAACTCAACCAGCTGTATCGGGATCTGGAGCGGCTCAGCGCCGAACAACGGCTTCGGACCCAGGAACTGCACAGCCAAGCGCAGGAACTCGCGCGTTGGCCCCTGCTGCACCAACAGCTGCAGGACGCGCTGCAGCAGGAACAAGAAAAGTGCCGGACCCTGCAACTTCAAGTGTCGATCCTGCACGAGAAGGCCCGACGCTATGTGCTCGACCACCGCCAGGATCGCCGTGACCTGCGAGCCCAGGGGCGACAAATCGTGCAGCTGCACACCCTGCTGTCATCACAGAGCAATATCTAGGCAACGCCATGGGCCGATGTGGGCACTGCTACGAGCGTGATCACTAGCCGTGCGCATAATTGCGGCCAACTAACCAACCAGTTGCTCTCATTCTGACCACCACTTGCGTAAGATTTGACCAGTAGAAGGCAAGACGCGGCAGGCAGAAATCGGCCAGAAGCGGACTGATCGAACCTTGCCTGAGCTTGCCTCCTTTTGAGGCTGCGGAAAATCCGCATCGACTGAAATGAGCGTGTATCTAAAACCAGTTAGTACCGGTAATTCCATCAACTCCGAAAGAACATTTACTGGCGTTAAAAAACAGGCTTGACCTTGCCATCGTGTCAAGGTCAATGCTCAGGTTACGGCATCTTTGCCGCCTAACCAACGAGGTGATTTATGTTTGTTCTACAAGTATCAGGAATGGGTTGTGGCAGTTGCGTTAACAAGATCACCAAGGCAATTCAGGCTTTAGATCAAGCTGCGAAAGTGGAGATTGACCGGGCTGCCGGTAAGGTATCTGTAGACAGCAAACAAGCCGTGGAATCCATCCGCGAGGTGATCCAAGAATTGGGTTATACCACCCAGGTCGGCGTCTGAGCGCCAACTGAGTTGTAATCGACTCCATTTGACACCCTCAATCATCCTCAATCCGAGCTTTGCGAGCGATGAGGTCATGGCTTCGGGGCCATGACCTCATATGAAATCCTTGATCTCAGACCTGGACCGCTGCCTGTGCTTCGATCCGAGTTTCCACTGGCGCGTCCTGCTGCGGCCAGGGAAGCAGATGACGACGCGTAGCCGGCTCTTTCTCATTGAGCTACGGGTGGTCAAGGTTGCGCTGAACGTCGCGACGACGAGCCTGCGCGAGCCAAGCAGCTATTCGCCAAAAAAGTCGAAACGCATGAGATATCTGCGCCCAGGCTGATCAGGACTCCGGCGGTGCCGGCGGTACTTCGAAATGACCCGCCGTGAAATAAATCGCCACAGGCCTTGACCTTCCCATATTGGGAAGCTTGAAACTCCCCTTCAACAGAAACATTCAAGGGGTATTTCAATGGCTTCCGTTGCCCAACAAGGCGTCAATCCATCCATGTCCTCAGTCACTCGTCTGAGCCTGCTGGTCGAAGGTATGACGTGTGCATCCTGTGTCGGCCGTGTCGAACGCGCGCTGAAAGAGGTCCCCGGCGTGCAGACGGCCGCGGTCAATCTGGCCACCGAGCGCGCCGACATCACTTTCACCAGCTTGGCCGATCCTCAGGCGGCTGTGCGCGCCATCGAGAGCGCCGGCTACACCGTTCGCGAAGAGACCACCGAGCTCGCGATCGAAGATATGACCTGCGCGTCGTGTGTGGGCCGGGTTGAGAAGGCGCTCGCAAAAATCCCTGGCGTGCTCGGGTAATCCCCCCTGAAATCAGTACTCGTCAGAAGTAGAATTTTCTCCTAATCGGATCAAGGAAATTTTGCGTGAAGACATCGCGTTTTTCGGACAGCCAAATCATTGCCATCCTCAAGCAGGCCGAGGCCGGCAGCCCAGTCCCGGAGCTGTGCCGAGAGCACGGCATCAGCTCGGCGACCTTCTACAAGTGGCGCGCCAAGTTCGGCGGCATGGACGCTTCTCTGATGGCCCGGCTACGTGAGCTGGAGGAAGAAAACCGCCGCCTCAAGAAGATGTACGCCGAAGAGCGCCTGAAGGCCGAGATCATCCAGGAAGCCATGGCAAAAAATCTATGGTCACCCCCATTTTTGCAATACTGACTAACGGGCGAAGTGGTTGGCTTGCTTAAATCTATCCGGCGTCTATTGGGACATGTCCCGCGCCATGATGAGAGTCGCGCCTGGCAATCCTTAAAAGTGGTACGGCTTCGAAAGCCGATTTTTGTTTCAGGTTCTTCGCCAGGCCGGTAGGCCGTTCATGTCATCCGCTGTTCAGCTATCGCAAACCTAAAGGGTGGTTCGTGGTACTGCCGCTATTGCGGGGTTAGGCCGCCATGCTGTCTGGCCCCGCTTCAAACTTGGTATGGTGGATCGCAATGGCCCAGGCAATGCGTGCCAACTTGTTGGCCAAGGCACATGCCACAACATTTGAGTGGCGTCGCCTCAGCAGCGAGCGCACCCAATCAGCCAGGAGACCTTTCTGATACTCCAGCCTAAATATGTAGACCCTGGCGCACTGAACGAGCAGGCGTCGGAGGTTCTTATCCCCTCGCTTGCTGATCCCCAAAAGGTTGGCCTTGCCCCCCGTGCTGTACTGCCTGGGTACTAAGCCGACAGAGGCGGCAAAATCACGACTGCATCGGTAGTGCTGACCATCACCCATTTCCGTCGCCAACAGACTGGCGGTGATCGGGCCGACACAGGGCATGCTGAGCAAACGACTGCCGAGATCATCGTCAGTCAGTTGGCTCATCAGCTCTTTATCCAGTTCCTTGATCTGCTCATCCAGATAAACAAAGTGGCCGTGCAGTCGCTGCAACAGCACCGTCAGACGCGCGGGTAGTTCATGCTCTGCTAGGACGCTAGCTAGACGCTTTATGATTGTCAGTCCTTTGGGCAAGCTGATACCAAACTCCAGAAGGAAGCCATGCATCTGGTTGGCGGTTTTGGTACGGTCACGCACCAATGACTCACGCATTCGATGCAGAACCGAAAGCGTCTGCTGGGCCTCTGTCTTGAGCGAAACAAAGCGCATCGACGGGCGCGAAGCTGCTTCACAAATTGCCTCGGCATCGACGAAATCGTTTTTGTTGCCCTTGACGAACGGTCGGACGAATTGCGGGGAAATCAGTTTGGCTTGATGCCCCATAGCCACCAGTTGGCGAGCGACAAAATGCGCTCCGGCACAGGCTTCCATCGCCACGGTGCAGGCGGGAAGGTTGCTGAAAAATCGCATCATCTGCTGGCGTGAAAGTTTCTTGTGAAACAGCTCTCTGCCCGGCTTATCCTGGCCATGCAAATGAAAAGTATGCTTGCCGAGGTCGATACCGACCAGCGCTAAGTCGCTCATGATGGTGGCCTCCGAAAATCAAACACCCTGCGAAAGCGTAGCCCTCGCAGGGTGCGGGGGTGACCATCTCATTAGTGGTGAAGCCATCTCAGCGGCGCGAGATGGCGCAACAGGCCGTTCATTCTGGCCGGGTCAGTATCAAGCAGGCGTGCCTGGCCTTCGGGGTCAGCGTCACCTGCTATCGCTACCAGCGACGGTTGTCCTCGGAAAATGCCGAGATTGCCGATCACCTGATCCGGCTTACGCACAACCAGCGTAATTGGGGGTTCGGCCTGTGCTTCCTGTATCTGCGCAACGTGAAAGGCTACCGCTGGAATCACAAACGGGTGTACCGGATCTATCGGGAGTTGGAGCTGAACATGCGGATCAAACCGCGTAAACGCATCGTGCGGGAGAAACCCGAGCCGCTGGCGGTGCCAGAGGCGATCAATCACTGCTGGTCGATGGACTTCATGCACGATCAGTTGGCCGATGGCCGCAGCTTCCGTCTGTTCAACCTGATCGACGACTTCAACCGCGAAGCCCTGGCCATGGATATCGACCTGTCACTGCCTGCGGAGCGTGTCGTGCGCGCACTGGATCAAGTCATCGAGTGGCGCGGTAGACCACAGGCCATCCGTAGTGACAACGGCCCAGAGTACATCAGCAGCAAGCTTGTGCTCTGGGCGGAAAAGCACGGCGTTCGCCTGGAGTACATCCAGCCAGGAAATCCACAGCAGAATGCCTACGTCGAACGCTACAACCGCACGGTGCGTTATGACTGGCTGGGGCATTATTTGTTCGAGTCGATCGCCGAGGTGCAGGAACATGCAACTCGCTGGATGTGGACATACAATCACGAACGACCAAACATGGCCCTGGGAGGCATCACCCCCAAACAGAAGTTGGCCCGTGCGGCCTGACCTCTACTTCTGGCGAGTGCTAAAAATGGGGGGATTACCACCGTGTTCCACCTAAATTGGCGCAGATACCCTTTCCCTGAGCATTATTTCCTCACATCCAACATTATCTACCAAGCGTCGGGACAATCCTCATGGTGGGGGGGGGGGGGGGGGGGGGGGGGGGGGGGGGGGGGGGGGGGGTGGGGGGGGGG
>JAWWDH010000160.1:0-7516 GCA_033720015.1 Pseudomonas sp. | reverse complement strand
TCGACGCTCACGCCGGCATCGCCGAGCAGCTGAGTGACACTGGCGCGTACCCGCTCGAGCAGCGGCTCGATGGACGCTTCAAAAAGCTCGCGAGTCAGCTCGGCGACCAGGCCGGCTTCCAGGCGGCTGAGGTCGATGGGGTGTGCATCCTGTTCGGTCAGGGCGATCTTGCTGTCTTCCACTTGCATGGCCAGCCAATGGCCGTCTCGTCGCTCAATTAGCTGAAATAGGCGATCGATTCCCGTAGGGTCGACGATGTCGTAGCGCATGCTCTGTAGCTGACGTTGCGACTGCGCCGAATAAACCGCGTTGATGGTATGCCAGGTGGCTAGATTGAGGTGCGTGCTGGTGGGCATCGGTGCGGCGCTTTTCATTCGGCTGCCATAGCCAAACAATGGCATTACGCCGGCCAGCGAGAGTTGCTTGTCGAAGTCGGTACCGCCGATATGCACGCCGCCTGTGGCGAGGATGTCGTCATGGCGGTCGGCAACGCTGCGGCGTTCTGGGGCCAAGCGCACGAGGGAGAAGTCCGAAGTACCGCCGCCGATATCGACGATCAATACCAGCTCTTCCTGGCTGATCCCCGACTCGTAGTCGAAGGCCGCCGCAATCGGCTCGTACTGGAATGACACGTCTTTGAAGCCGAGCTTGTGCGCTACGGCTACCAGGGTGTTCTGTGCTTCCAGGTCAGCCACCGGGTCGTCATCGACGAAGAACACCGGGCGGCCCAGCACCACTTCTTCAAACGGCCGGCCGGCAGTATTTTCCGCGCGTTTTTTCAACTCGCCGATAAAGAAACCGAGCAAATCTTTAAAGGGCAGGGCGCTGCCGAGCACGGTGGTTTCGCTCTTCAGCAACTTACTGCCCAGCAGGCTTTTCAGCGAGCGCATCAAGCGGCCTTCATAGCCTTCCAGGTATTCCTGCAACGCCAGGCGACCGTAAACCGGGCGGCGCTCTTCCATGTTGAAGAAGACCACCGAGGGTAGGGTGATCTTGCCGTCTTCCAGCGGAATCAGGGTTTCGCTATCGGGGCGCAGCCAGCCGACAGTGGAGTTGGATGTACCGAAGTCGATGCCGCAGGCGCGGGCGGGAGAGGAAAGAGTCATGCGGCGCGCTGTTCCTGAAAAAACGGCCGCGCATTCTATGCGAGTCGCCCAGTAAATGCTCTGTGGATTGCCTAGCTTGCGACGAATGCGTCTAAGCCGAGGGTCAGCGCGATTAACGCGGCGTAGCGCAGGCTCTTCGCCAGGCTGACAATCAACAGGAAGACCCACAGGCGTTCACGCATGATGCCGGCGACCAGCGTCAGTGGGTCACCCACAATCGGCAGCCAGCTGAGCAGCAGCGTCCAGCGCCCGTAGCGGGCATACCAATGCTGCGCCCGCTGCAACTGCTCGTCATTGAGCGGAAACCAGCGGCGCCCGCGGAAATGTTCCAGGTAGCGCCCCAGTAGCCAGTTGATTAGCGAGCCGAGGGTGTTGCCGGCGCTGGCCACTGCGAGCAGTGCCCAGGGCGAATAAGCGCCGCTGAGCAGCAGGGCCACCAGCACGCTTTCCGATTGCAGCGGCAGCAGCGTGGCGGCCCCCAGCGCCGAGAGGAACAGGCCGAGGTAGGCGGAGAGCGTCAGCATCCGTGGCGCGTCGGTCAGATGCGCTTATTAGGACTGCTTTTCCTGCTCGGCATTGGCCATCACGTCTTCCAGCTTGAGGCCGGTGAGGCCGTGGATGGTGCGCCACAGGTAGTAGAAGACGGCCATCAGCATGATCATCGAGGGAATCGCGATCATCGGGTAGCTGAGCAGGTTCATCCGCCCCAGCTCGGCGTTAAAGGCTTCGCTGCCGGCCGGGCTGATGACAATCCACTTGGCCAGCGCGTAGTTCATCGCCGAGGAAAAGAAGAAGGTGCCGCTCAGCCAGTAGGTCGCCCTGAGCAGGCGCGCCTCGAACTGTTGGGTATTGCCGGCTTGCTCCAGGCGTTGATGAATTTTCTCGACGTTGAGCACGTTCTTGTTGAACAGCATCGTGCGAATCAGTGGGTAGCGCGTGCGGGTTGAGACCAGCACCGCGATGCCGATCAGTCCGGGGATCGCCGCTTCCTTGATCGCCAGCCACTGGTTGTCCAGCTTGAGTAGGCCGATACCGCCGGTAAGCAGCACGCTGACCAAGCCGAGCAGGGCGATAAAGTTGAATTTGCGGTACTTGAGCAGCTCGAAACTGCCCCAGCCCAGCGGGAAGGCCAGCGCCAGTATCAGTGCGCCGTCGGCACCGAGTCGGGCCTCGCCACTGAGCTTCATCAGAATCAGGGAAGGGATCACGATGCTGACCAGTAAATCGATCAGTGGGCGTGGTTTGTGCGTGGCGTGAGTGCTGTGCGTGGTATCGGTCATGTCATTCAAGGTGCAGGAAAGATCCGCGATCATCGCCTGCTTGGGCGGCGTCTACCAGCCCAGCGGTCGCCTGACGCGTGAAAAAGTGCCAGGGAGGCCTTTTAAGCGTTACGCAGCACCGGCTGCCAGAGTGGGCTGGGCACACACTCACGGTTTTCTGGCGGATGATCGGCCGCTCGGCATTCGGCGAATCTAATTACATGATGCTAAAGTGATATCAGTATCTCTGCAGGGACGCTTGTGGCGCTGTTTGGTTCCGCGTGTGATGACGACGATCCGGGAGTGATGCTGATGTACGGCCGATGTGTGTCGATAAATGCACTGCTATTTGTTGTGTTAACCAGTTGGGCGACCCTGGCGTTGGCAAAGGACTGCGTTGGCGTTGTGGCGGCCGGCGCGGAGCCTTTTTGGTTGCAGGTAGAGGGCGGTGCGCGACAGGCTGCCAAAGAGCAGGGGCTGGACCTTTATTTTCGTGGGCCACGCCGAGAAGGGCGGGTGGCAACGCAGCTGCAGATGATTGATTGGATGCTTGAGCGCGGCTGTAAGGCGTTGGTTATCGCCCCTAGCGGTGATGAGATTGCTGTGCGAGTCCGGCAGTTGGCGGCCAATGGCGTCATCAGCATTTATTTCGACCGTAATCTGCCCGGCAGCGCGGTGCGCGGCGTCGTGGCCACCGATAACGTGCTTGCCGGTGTGCAGGCCGGGCAAGCGTTGGCAGCGGCGCTTGGCGGGCGTGGTCAGGTCGCATTGTTGCGTTTGCAGGCCGGTGTGCCCTCGACCAGCGAGCGCGAGCATGGCTTTCGCCAGGGCGCCGAGGCGGGTGGGCTGAGTATTTTGGTTGATGTCTATATCGGTGACGACAGCCAGGCGGCCGTGGATGCACTGCATGACCAGCTACCGCAGCTCAAAGGTGTGTTTACCCCGAACAGCAACAGTACCCGTGCGGCGCTGGCCGCGCTGCGCCGTCTCGGCCAGGCGGGACAGTTAGTGCATGTCGGGTTCGATGCGGATGACTTGTTGATCGATGCGTTGCGCAAGGGCGAGATCCACAGCCTGATGGTTCAGCAGCCTCATGCCATTGGTTATCAGGCTGTGCAGTTAGCCGCGCAGGGCTTGCGCGGTGAGCTGCCGTTGCAGCCGGTGAACGTGGTGCTGCAGGTCAAGCAAGTAAGCCGCGCCAACTTGGCGCAATGGCAACGCGCGCAGGCGTTAGAGTTAGACCGCTCAGCCAGCCCTTGAGCGCCTCTTGTATTGATTTACCGCAAGGCTGTATTTATGCACGACGCGATGGTGTTTAGCGTGCCTGCTCGCCGCGTCCGGCCATTGCCTTTATGTTTTTCAGGTAGCCCCCATGAGATTGCAGCTCTGCTTTGGTGTGTTGGTACTTGGTTGCTGCACATCAGTGCTGGCGGCCGAACTGCGCCTGTATACCGAGGAATATCGCCCGCTGAGCTATATCGAGAATGGCAAGCTCACCGGTATGGCGGTGGACGTGGTCGAGATGCTGGTCCAGCGTACCGGGCAGGATACGCGCATAAAGCTGGTGCCCTGGACCCGTGGCTATCACCAGGTACAGCACGAAGCCAACAGCGGCTTGTTCGCCATGGTGCGCACCCCTGAGCGCGAGGCACTGTTCCAGTGGGTTGGGCCGATTGCGCTGGGGCGCACCAGTTTCTATGCGCGGCGTGGTGCCGGGTTGGCAATACATCGGCTACAGGATGTCGAGCGTTTCAGTACCTTGGTGGTGCCCAAGCAGTGGTATTCCTACGAGTACCTTCGCGGCCAGGGCCTGAAAAACCTCTACGGCGTGCCGACACCGCAGCATATGGTGAAGATGTTCAAGCATGGCCGCATCGAACTACTGGTGGCGAATAACCTGGTTTTGGACGACATGCTCGCGCAGCAGGGCATGCGCCGTGATGAGGTCGAGCTGCAGTACACCTTTATGGACAACAACTCCTATATCGGCTTCTCCAGGAGCACCGACCCGGCGCTGGTGCAGCGCTGGCAGCAAGCGCTTGAACAGCTGAACCGTGATGGTGGCTTGCAGCGTATTCACCAGCGCTGGTTCAGCGAGCCCTACAGCTTGGAGGCTTTGGCTCCGTAGCGATGCGGTCGTCGCCCCGCGGTTGCCGGTCGAGCTGGCTGATTTTGTAGTTTTACTACATAATTGCCCGCCTAAAGCCGATTCTGACTGGTGGTGCACTTCCATGCAAAGAGCCTCGCATCATGACCTTCGCGCGCAATTTCGTGCGCTTCTCGCTTCAAATAGCTGCTATCACACGGCCTCTGTGTTCGACCCGATGGCGGCGCGTATCGCTGCGGATCTTGGTTTTGAAGTAGGGATCCTGGGCGGTTCTGTAGCTTCACTACAAGTTTTGGCCGCCCCGGACTTTGCCTTGATTACCCTCAGCGAGTTTGTCGAGCAGGCCACCCGTATTGGCCGGGTTAGCCGTCTGCCGGTGATCGCCGATGCTGACCATGGCTATGGCAACGCGCTTAATGTGATGCGCACGGTGGTCGAGTTGGAGCGCGCGGGAATTGCCGCGCTGACCATCGAAGACACGCTGTTGCCGGCGCAGTTTGGGCGCAAGTCCACCGACCTGATCAGCATTGACGAGGGGGTCGGTAAAATCCGCGCGGCGCTGGAAGCGCGGGTCGATCCGGATCTGGCCGTTATCGCCCGCACCCATGCCGGTGTGCTGGCGCTGGATGAGGTGATTCGCCGCACCCAGGCTTACCAGGCTGCTGGCGCCGATGCGATTTGCATCGTCGGGGTTGAGGACTTTGCCCATCTGGAACAGATTTCCTCAGCCCTGAGCATCCCGCTGATGCTGGTTACCTACGGCAACCCCAAGCTGCGTGACAACGAGCGCCTGGCCAAACTCGGCGTGCGCATCGTGGTTAACGGCCATGCGGCCTACTTTGCTGCCATCAAGGCCACCTACGACTGCCTGCGCGAGCAGCGCGGGGCGCAGTCCAGCGACCTCAGTGCGACTGAGCTCACGCATACCTACACCCAGCCGGAGGACTATATGGTCTGGGCTGAAGAGTTTATGAATGTAAAAGAGTAGGTTGCCGATCAACTGCACTTGTAAATCGGCCCTTTGGCGTTCATATCTCCTCCATCAGTACAACGTGTGTGGAGGCGATCATGGCCGGTGGATGGAGTAGTGACGGCGCGGTTCAGGAGCAGATCGACAGCAGCATCGAGGACGCTATCCAGCGCGTCCGTAGCCAGCTGCCCAGCGGTGAAAGCCTGACGCACTGCGAAGAATGCGCTGCGGCGATTCCCCAGGCGCGGCGCGAGACCATCCCCGGCGTGCACCTGTGTGTGGCCTGCCAGAGCGCGCATGACCAAGAGCAAGGCAAGTTCAGCGGCTACAACCGTCGAGGCAGCAAAGACAGTCAGTTGCGCTAGGGTGCCCGTGCCGTAGCGCAGGCAGCAGTGGGAGACGTCAGTCGATTGGCAGTGCCCGACCTATCTGGGCTTGCCTGATTGCGCTGATACCTACGAAGCTGACAAATTGCCCGCCATCTGCTCGGCCTATGGAGCCCTGATGTTTACCCAGATTCTCTCGACGCTGCTGCCGGTGTTCCTGATCGCCGGTTGCGGTGCGCTCTATGGTCGTGTGCGTTCGCCTGACATCGGTGTGCTTAACCGCCTGAACATGGAGCTGTTTGTGCCCATGCTGGTGTTTGCGGTACTCGCCGAACGCAAAGCGCCGCTGCAGGATTATGCTGATTTGGCGCTGGCCGCGACGGTGATCGTCCTCGGTTCTGGGCTTCTGCTGTGGCCGTTGGCGCGCCTGCTTAAGCTTGATGTGCGCACCTTCCTGCCGCCGATGATGTTCAACAACACCGGCAATATGGGCCTGCCCTTGATGGTCCTGGCGTTCGGCGAGCAAGCGCTGCCGGCGGCCGTGGTGTTGTTCATCGTGGAAATGCTCCTGCACTTTTCAGTTGGCATATATCTGCTCAATCCGCGTACGCCACTGTGGAGTCTGCTGCGCATTCCCGTGGTAATTGCGAGCATCGCCGGTGTAGCGGTGAACATGCTGGATATGGCATTGCCGGGCTGGTTGCTGGAGACCTACCTCATGCTCGGTGGCGTGTGTGTACCGCTGATGCTTTTTGCGCTCGGCGTTCGTCTGTTGGAGGTGGATTTTGGCGCTTGGAAGCTGGGCCTGCTGGGTGCCATTGCCTGCCCGGCCAGCGGCTTGCTACTGGCTTGGCCGATGATCGAGCTGCTTGATCTGCACGGCGTGCAACTGGCCGCTGTGTGGGTGTTTGCGGCGTTGCCACCGGCGGTGCTCAACTACATGCTCGCCGAACAGTTTCAGCAAGAGCCGCACAAGGTCGCGGCACTGGTGTTGATCGGTAACCTGGGCAGCATGGTCGTCATGCCCGTGGTGCTGGGGCTGCTGTTTGCGGCAGGTTACGGTTAAGCGCGAGGCGGCTACGCCGGCGCCACCCGGCGCGCGGTCAGCGGGTTAAAACAGGAAGTAGCGCTGCGCCATCGGCAGTACATCGGCCGGCTCACACCAGAGCAACTGGCCATCGGCCTTGACCTGATAGTTCTGCGCATCCACCTCGATGTTCGGCAGATAGTCGTTATGGATCAGGTCGGTCTTCTGCACCTCACGACAACCTTTGACCACGCCAATCTTCTTCTTTAATCCAAGCTGCTCGGGAACGCCGGCATCGAACGCCGCCTGGCTGATAAAGGTGAAGCTGGTGGCGTGGCGGCTGCCGCCGTAACTGGCGAACATCGGTCGGTAATGCACCGGTTGTGGCGTTGGGATCGAAGCGTTGGCGTCGCCCATCAGGCTGGCAGCAATCGCGCCGCCTTTCAAAATCAGCGTCGGTTTAACCCCGAAGAACGCCGGACGCCAGAGCACCAGATCCGCCCATTTACCCACTTCAATCGAGCCGACTTCGTGGCTGATGCCGTGGGTGATCGCTGGGTTGATGGTGTACTTGGCGATATAGCGTTTAACCCGGAAGTTGCTGTTGCCTGCACCGTCGCCAGGCAGCGGGCCGCGCTGCTTGTGCATCTTGTCGGCGGTTTGCCAGGTGCGCGTGATCACCTCACCGACGCGGCCCATGGCTTGGCTGTCAGAGCTGATC
>JAWWDH010000159.1:0-7556 GCA_033720015.1 Pseudomonas sp. | reverse complement strand
TGCTCAGGCAGGGTTTCGACAAGTTCCAAGGTCCCCTTCGTCTAGTGGCCTAGGACACCGCCCTTTCACGGCGGTAACAGGGGTTCGAGTCCCCTAGGGGACGCCATTTTTGTTGTTGCTACATGCTGTAATTGCGGGAATAGCTCAGTTGGTAGAGCACGACCTTGCCAAGGTCGGGGTCGCGAGTTCGAGTCTCGTTTCCCGCTCCAAATAAACAAAAAAGCCGCTCGTTGAGCGGCTTTTTTGTGCCTGTAATTTTGCTGCTGAAAAAGCCCGCCGGTGATGCCGTGCGGGCTTTTTTGTTCTGTGTGTTGGCTGTCGCTTAGTGCGTGCCGCCTTGGGCGGGCATGCTCAGCAACTGCTTCTCTTGGTTCCAGTCGAAAGGCTTATCGTTTTCTGCCGCGTAGAAACGGCGCTCCTCGAGGGCCTGGTACATCTCGATTTCTTCGTCCGGCATAAAGTGCAGGCAATCACCGCCGAAGAACCACAGCAGGTCGCGTGGTACCAGGTGGGCGATTTGCGGGTAGCGTTGGAAGATCTGGCTGATCAGGTCCTGGCCGAGGTAAAGACTGGCTTCGGGGTCGCCGGGCAGGTCGCTGAGCAATTCGTCGTAGCGTTCCAGGTACATGGCGTGGCTGTCATCGAGGATCTGCTCGGCTTCGCCCAGAGCCACCAAGATGGTGCGTAGGTGCTGGAGCAGGGCGAGGTGGTGGTCGATGTGAACGTTGGCCATGGGGCAATCCTGTAGGTAAAACGGGCGGCGCAGTATAAGGCCGACGCTGCCCGCTGTCCTGATTGAGGTGTACCCGGCTTCGTTGCAGTGGTCATGCCGCGAAGCCGGATTTGCCCCTAGCGCACCTTGCCAGAACTTAGGCTCAGCTCCTCCTTGGCGAAGTCGTCGACATCAATCACCACGCGGCGTGCAGTTTCTGCCTGCTGCAGGCTGTGCGCCTCATCCGCGTTGAGCACGCCGGCAGCCAGCGCTGCATCAATCTGGCTTTGCCCAGGTGTTTGCTGAACGTCACCGGCCTTGACGGCGTTGTACAGCTTCTTCTGCAAAGGTTGTGCGTCCTGCAGCACGTTCATCGCATATTGCAGAGCACCCACCGGGTCTTGCTCGGCTTGTGGGCGGTAGCAGCCTTCGAGCAGTTCCTCCAGCGCCGGGTCGCCACTGTTGCGACCGATAATGGCAGCCAGCTGTGCATCCAGCTCATCGCTCGGGCCCTTATGCCTGCGGCCCAGTGGCAACACCAGCACGCGCAGGGCACAACCCAAGAGTTTGTTGGGGAAGTTTGCCAGCAGTTCTTCCAAAGCTTGTTCGGCCTTACTCAGGCTCTCTTCCATGGCCCAGCGCAACATAGGTTGGGAGTGTTCTGGGTAGCCGAGGTCGTGGTAGCGCTTGAGGGCTGCTGAGGCCAGGTACAGATAGCTGAGTACATCACCCAGGCGTGCCGACAAGCGCTCGCGGCGTTTCAGCTCGCCACCCAGGATCATCATGCTGGTGTCGGCGAGTAAGGCAAAAGAGGCCGCCAATCGATTGAGCGCGCGGAAGTAAGGCCGGCTGAGGTCATCACCAGGCTCCTGGCTGAACTGCCCAAAGCCCAGGCTAAGCAACAGGCTGCTGGCGGCGTTACTGACGGCAAAGCCGATATGTTGCAGCAGCAGCTCATCAAACTCCTGCAAGGCCTGATCCTGATCCTCATGGCTGGCCAGGGCCATTTCCTTGAGTACATAGGGATGGCAGCGAATCGCGCCCTGGCCAAAGATCATCAGGTTGCGTGAAAGAATATTCGCGCCCTCTACGGTGATGAAAATGGGTGCGCCCTGCCAGGAGCGCGCCAGGTAGTTGTTCGGGCCCATGATGATGCCTTTACCGCCGTGCACATCCATGGCGTGACTGATGCACTCACGGCCGCGTTCGGTCAGGTGGTACTTGAGGATGGCCGACAGCACCGAGGGCTTCTCTCCCAAATCCACGGCGTTGGCCGTGAGGATGCGCGCGCTGTCCATCAGCCAGGCGTTGCCGCCAATTCGGGCCATGGCTTCTTGTACGCCTTCGAAGGCCGACAGGGGTACGTTGAATTGCTCGCGGATCTGGCTGTACTGGCCGGTAGTCAGGCTGGTGAACTTGGCGGCACCGGTGCCAACTGCCGGCAGAGAGATGGAGCGCCCTACAGACAGGCAGTTCATCAACATCATCCAGCCTTTGCCGAGCATCTCCTGCCCACCGATCAGGTAATCCAGTGGGATGAATACATCCTTGCCGGAGTTGGGCCCGTTCATAAAGGCGGCACCGAGTGGCAGGTGACGACGGCCGATTTCTACCCCCGCGGTTTCGGTCGGCACCAGCGCCAGGCTGATGCCAAGGTCTTCCTCCTCACCCAATAAATGTTCGGGATCATAGGCCTTGAAAGCCAGGCCGAGTAAGGTCGCCACTGGGCTGAGGGTGATGTAGCGTTTTTCCCAATTCAGGCGCAGGCCGATGACTTCTTCGCCTTGCCATTGGCCTTTGCAGATGATCCCAGTGTCCGGCATGGCCCCGGCATCAGAGCCTGCCAGCGGGCCGGTGAGGGCGAAGCAGGGGATGTCTTCACCACTGGCCAGGCGCGGCAGGTAATGGTTGCGCTGTTCGTCGGTGCCGTAATGCAGCAGCAGTTCGGCTGGGCCCAGTGAGTTGGGCACCATCACGGTGGATGCCAGGTCGCCAGAGCGGGTGGCCAGTTTCATCGCGACTTGTGAGTGGGCATAGGCTGAGAAGCCTTTGCCGCCATATTCTTTGGGGATGATCAGGGCGAAGAAGCCGTGCTCCTTGATATGCGCCCAGGCTTCTGCGGGCAGGTCCATCTCTTGGCCAATTTGCCAGTCACTGACCATGGCGCAGAGTGCTTCGGTCGGGCCATCAATGAAGGCCTGCTCTTCCTCGGTGAGCTGCGCCTTGGGGTAGGCGAGCAGGATGTCCCAGTCTGGGCGGCCACTAAACAGCTCGCCATCCCACCACACTGTACCGGCTTCGATGGCATCGCGTTCGGTGGCTGACATGGGTGGCAATGTCTGCTTGAACCACTTGAATAGCGGCGCGCTGAGCAGGCTGCGGCGTTGTTGTGGCAGCACTAGAGGCAGCGCCACTGCCAGCAGTAGCAGCCAGAAGACGCCCATTAGCCAGATTGGGGCGTGGCTGAAGATGCCCATCAGGATCAAGAAGCCACCGACTATTGCGATTGCGGGCAGTGGCGCGCAACGACGATGGGCGAGATAGGCCGTGCCGAACAGTAGGGCGAGTAACCAGAGAGCGAGCATGCAGAATCCTCCGTGATGACGATGTAGTTGAAGCACCATCATGAGCGTAGTCGACACATATGGCGACAAGAGCGGTGAGCTTGGCCGAATCGCCGTGACATTGGCTGGACTCACCTCGCTAGACTGATTTCTCAGTCATGGAGAAACCCTGATGCGCGAATATCTCAAGCCCGGCCGCTTCATCGATAGTGACCACCCTATGCTGGTGGAGTTCGCAGAGAAGTTCCGTGGCGTCAGTCGCGACCCTCGGTCGCAGGCCGTCAGCTTGTATTACGCGGTGCGTGATGAAATCCGCTACAACCCTTATGCCTTCAGCCGTCAGGCCGAAACGCTAAAGGCCAGTCATGCGCTGCAGGCGATGGAAAGTTACTGCGTGCCCAAGGCTAACGTGCTGGCTGCGTGCGCACGGCACTGCGGCATCCCGGCGCGTATCGGCCTGGCTGATGTACGCAATCATTTGGCCACGCCAAGGTTGCTGGACATGCTGCGCAGCGACGTATTCGCCATGCATGGTTACACCGAGCTGTATTTGAATGATCGCTGGGTCAAGGCCACGCCAGCGTTCAATCTAGCGCTGTGCCAACTGTTTAACGTGGCCGCGCTGGAGTTCGACGGCTGCACCGACAGCGTGTTTCATGCGTTCAACCAGCAGGGTGAGCGCCATATGGAGTACCTACGTGACCATGGCCAGTTTGCTGATGTGCCGGAACAACTGTTCTTCGATCATCTGGCCGAGTGTTATCCACACCTGTTTAGTGAACAGGTGCTGTCTGTCAGTGGCGACTTTGCCGCTGAAGCCGTCAGCAGTACGCAGCTGCACTAAGCGCGTTCCAGCTGAGCTATCGACAGGACTGATAAGCATCATTGGCAAGGCCGGGTTTATTCCTCCGCTGGCGCTGGTAGGCTGTTGCACAGTATCGGGAGCATCAGTTTCCGCTAAAGGGCTGCGATAGAGGGTGCCAAGGCGCTAGACTTGGGCAGCTTTGCGCTGCGTGGCGCAGCCTTCCTCGACATTTTCTTAGCTATCAGGTGTGCGCATTTATATGAGTACCGCTCTGTCCATTCGCCAGTTGACCAAGACTTATGGCAACGGCTTCCAGGCCCTGCATGGCATCGACCTGGACGTGGCTGAAGGCGACTTTTACGCCTTGCTCGGCCCTAACGGTGCCGGCAAATCCACCACCATCGGTATCCTCTCGACCCTGGTGAGCAAAACCAGCGGCACGGTCAATGTGTTTGGCCATGACCTCGACAAGCAACCCTCGGCGCTCAAGCGTTGCCTGGGTGTGGTGCCGCAGGAATTCAACTTCAACCAGTTCGAGAAAGCCTTCGATATCGTCGTGACTCAGGCCGGCTATTACGGCATTCCCGCGAAAATCGCCAAGGAGCGTGCCGAGCAATACCTCACGCAACTCGGCTTGTGGGACAAGCACAACGTGCCGTCACGTGAGCTGTCCGGCGGCATGAAGCGTCGCTTGATGATTGCTCGTGCTTTGGTCCATCAGCCGCGCTTGTTGATCCTCGATGAGCCGACCGCCGGGGTCGACATCGAGCTGCGCCGCTCCATGTGGAGCTTTTTGACTGAGCTGAACCAGCAGGGCATCACCATCATTCTGACCACGCATTATTTGGAAGAGGCCGAGCAGCTGTGCCGCAATATCGGCATCATCGATCACGGCCGGATAGTGCAGAACACCAGCATGAAGGACCTGCTCAAGACCCTGCATGTCGAGACCTTCTTGCTTGATCTGAAGGAATCGCTGCTGGTGCCACCCCATTTGACCGGTTACCCCGCACAGTTGCTGGATCACCACACCCTTGAAGTGCAGGTGGAGAAAACCCAGGGCATTACCGAGCTGTTCCGCCAGCTGGCTCTGCAGAACATTGAGGTACTCAGCTTGCGCAATAAAACCAATCGCCTTGAAGAGTTGTTTGTCTCGCTGGTGGAGAAGAACCTGGCGGGGGCTGCGGTATGAGTAGCAATTATCTGAATTCCGAGCTGGCCGCCAACATGGTGGCGCTGCGCACCATTGTTTACCGGGAAATCCGCCGTTTCACCCGCATCTGGCCGCAGACCCTGCTGCCGCCAGCGATCACCATGGTTTTGTACTTTGTGATCTTCGGCAACCTGATCGGCCGGCAGATCGGTGAGGTGGGTGGCTTTAGCTACATGGAGTACATCGTGCCGGGGCTGATCATGATGTCGGTGATCACCAACTCCTACGGCAACGTGGTGTCGAGCTTCTTCGGCAGCAAGTTTCAGCGTTCGATCGAGGAGCTGATGGTGTCGCCGGTGTCGCCGCACATCATCCTCACCGGCTATGTGATTGGTGGTGTGCTGCGTGGGTTGGCGGTGGGTTTTATCGTCACCCTGCTATCACTGTTTTTCACCAAGCTGCAGGTGCATCACCTGGGTGTGACTGTGCTGGTGGTGCTGTTGACTGCGACGATCTTCTCCCTCGGTGGTTTTATAAACGCCGTGTTTGCGCGCAACTTTGACGATATTTCGATCATCCCGACCTTTGTCCTGACGCCGTTGACCTACCTGGGCGGGGTGTTCTATTCGATTACTCTGCTGCCACAGTTCTGGCAGACGGTATCGTTGGCCAATCCGGTATTGCACATGGTCAACGCCTTCCGTTACGGCATTCTTGGGGTTTCGGATATCCGTATTGGGGTGGCCATTACCTTCATGCTGGTGGCCACGGTGGTGCTGTATAGCGTGTGTATCCGTTTGTTGGTTAGCGGCCGTGGTATGCGCCAGTAACCTATCTAATATCGGGAAACAGTTTTGACGGCTGATCACTGCGGCTCGGCCGTTAGACTCAGCCTCTACAATGACTAGGGGTTGTATATGCTTGCCCGCGCGCCTGCTCTGCTCGTCGCTTTTACTCTGTTGTGCATCCTCACCATTACGCCGACCTATGCCAACGAAGGGCCGCTGGTAGAGGTGGTCACGGTCGAGCGCAGCCTGGTGCGCGATGAGCTGGTGACCTTTGGCTCGTTGCGCCCCGATGAGTCGGTGATGATCCGCCCGGAAATCGCCGGCCGCATCGCCCAGCTGCATTTTCGCGAAGGTCAGCGCATTGAGGCGGGTGCTTTGCTGGTCAGCCTGGATGATTCGATTGCCCGCGCCGAATTTGCCCAGGCACGCGCCAACCTGAACCTGGCGGAAAAGAACTTCCAGCGTGCACAAATGCTGTTCAAGCGCGGTGCCAGTAACGCCCAGGCGCTGGATGAAGCCAACGCTGAACAGCAAGCCTCGCGTGCCAGCCTGGCACTGTCGCAGGCGCGCCTGGACAAGACCCGTATCGTTGCGCCGCATGAAGGCGTACTGGGCTTGCGTCACGTTAGCCCCGGCGATTACCTCAGTGAAGGTCAGGACATCGTCAACCTGGAAGTACTCGACCCGCTCAAGGTCGATTTCCGTATTCCGCAGAAGGCCGTTAGCCAGGTGCGTCTAAAACAGACCATCGAAATCAGCCTGGATGCCTACCCGGGCGAGAGCTTCAGTGGTGAGATTTTCGCCATCAATCCGCGCCTGGACGAAGCAGGGCGTAGCCAGGCGATTCGCGCACACATCAGCAATCGCGAAGGCCGCCTGAGCCCGGGGCAGTTCGTCCGTGTTTCGGTGATCCTGGCCGAGCGGCCAGATGCTTTGGTCATTCCAGAAGAAGCCATCATGCCGATGGGCGAGCAACGCCTGGTCAACCTGGTGGTAGACGGCAAGGTCGAGCTGCGCGAGGTGGTGCTGGGCAAGCGCCTGGACGGCAAGGTGGAGGTGGTTGAAGGTCTGCAGGGTGATGAAACCCTGATCAGCGCCGGTTGGCACAAGGTGCGCGCCGGCTCGCCCGTGCGCACCAAGGTGGTGGAGCCTGCACCATGACGCTGTCGGATATCTGCATCCGCCGGCCGGTGTTTGCCACCGTGCTGTCGTTGATTGTGGTGCTGCTTGGGTTGATGGCCTACGACCGTTTGGCGGTGCGCGAGTACCCAAACATCGACGTGCCGATTGTCACGGTCAACGTCAGTTACCCAGGCGCCAGCCCGGAGATTATGGAGTCTCAGGTCGCGCAACCGATTGAGGACGTGCTGTCGGGCATTGAGGGGCTGGATTTTGTCAGCTCCATCAGCCGCTCGGAAAACACCCAGATCACCGCGCAGTTCCGCCTGGGCAGCAACTCCGATGAGGCCGCCAACGATGTGCGTGATCGCCTCGGCCGGGTGCGCGGCCTGCTCCCGGATGAAATCGCCGAGCC
>JAWWDH010000158.1:0-7561 GCA_033720015.1 Pseudomonas sp. | reverse complement strand
TTGAGCAAAAGCTCGCCAGCTATCCGCCGCTGGTATTTGCCGGTGAAGCCCGCGAACTGCGCCGCCAGTTTGCCGAGGTGACTCAGGGGCGCGCGTTTCTGCTGCAGGGCGGCGACTGCGCCGAGAGCTTCGCCGAGTTCAGCGCGGCGAAGATCCGCGACACCTTCAAAGTGCTACTGCAAATGGCCATCGTCATGACCTTTGCTGCTGGCTGCCCGGTAGTCAAAGTCGGACGCATGGCCGGGCAGTTCGCCAAGCCGCGCTCGGCTAACGATGAAACCATTGGCGGTATGACGCTGCCGGCCTACCGCGGCGACATAGTCAATGGCATCGGCTTCGACGAGAAAAGCCGCGTGCCAGACCCGGAGCGTTTGCTGCAGGCTTACCACCAGTCCACCGCCAGCCTGAACCTGCTGCGCGCCTTCGCCCAGGGCGGCTTTGCCGACCTGCATCAGGTGCACCAGTGGAACCTCGACTTTATTGCCAACTCCGACCTTGGCGAGAAATACAGCCAATTGGCCGGGCGCATCGACGAGACCCTGGCCTTTATGCGTGCCTGCGGTATGGATGGCGCCACCCAGGTGCGGGAAACCAGCTTCTTCACCGCCCACGAAGCATTGCTGCTGAACTACGAGCAAGCCTTTGTGCGCAAGGACAGCCTCACCGGCGATTTCTACGATTGCTCGGCGCATATGCTGTGGATCGGCGACCGCACCCGTCAACTGGGCGGTGCCCATGTCGAATTCCTGCGCGGCGTCGGCAACCCGATCGGGGTCAAAGTCGGCCCAAGCATGGACAGCGAAGAGCTGATCCGCCTGATCGACATCCTCAACCCAGACAACGATCCCGGCCGCCTCAACCTGATCGTGCGCATGGGCGCGGACAAAGTCGAAGCCGGCCTGCCGCGCCTGATCCAGACCGTGCAACGCGAAGGTCGCCAGGTGCTGTGGAGCTCTGACCCGATGCACGGCAACACCATCAAGGCCAGCAGCGGCTACAAGACCCGCGATTTTGCGCAGATTCTCAATGAGGTGAAGCAGTTCTTCGCCGTGCACCAGGCCGAAGGCAGTTACGCCGGCGGTATCCACATCGAGATGACCGGGCAGAACGTCACCGAGTGCATCGGCGGCGCGCGACCGATTACCGAAGCGGGCCTGTCTGATCGCTACCACACCCATTGCGACCCCCGGATGAACGCCGACCAGTCGCTGGAGTTGGCCTTCCTCATCGCCGAAACCCTCAAGCAGGTTCGCCGCTAGGCCAGTGTCAGCGGCTGATCTGACAGACCCGCCGCTGACAGGTTATGGTGAACATTCCCCACACACGAGGAACGCCCCATGACCTGGTATATCTGGCTACTGATGCTTGTGGTGCTGGGCTCCATCGTCGGTGGCCTGATGGTGCTGCTGCGCACCGCCAAGCCACTGCCGTTGAGCGAGGAACAGCTGAGCAAGATCCATAAACGCGAGCTTGAGCAGGAAGCCAAGGACGCTCGCGAGGATTAGCGCTGAAGCGCAGTCAATCTGTTGTTGCGGCTGTTGCGCTATCCACTGCAGCGGGCACAACGCGGATCTGATAACGACTGAAAATTCTCTCCAGTTCCCCGTTATCACGGAGCGTCTCATAGAGCGCCATAAACTGCTCAGGCTGAATGGGCGCTTGAGGACGCAGCAGTGCGTGATGGCGATAGTACTGATCGACGCGCTCGGAAATCAGCAAGGCGCTGCTCTGCTCCGGGTAGCGCTGCAGGTAGGCGCGCAAGTATGAGCGGGTGATTACTGCCACATCGGCTCGGTCGCGCAGCAGCATATTCAGGTTGCTGTCATGGGAATAAGTCAGCACGGCGCGGAAGCTGTCGGTGAGGTACTGCTTGTCCGAGTTAAACCCGGCAAAGCCATAGTGATAGCCGCTATAAAGGGCCATGCGCTTGCCCTTGAGGTCATCGAAGTAGCCCTCGTCACGCCCCGCCTGCTGGCGTGCGACATACACCTCGGCATCTTCGATGCGCAGATCCAGCGG
This sequence comes from Pseudomonas sp., assembly GCA_033720015.1. GTDB lineage: Bacteria > Pseudomonadota > Gammaproteobacteria > Pseudomonadales > Pseudomonadaceae > Aquipseudomonas. The sequence continues at coordinate 5,542 of JAWWDH010000158.1, read as the reverse complement.
TGCATGCGGGACACCCTGCCACCCCCAGCCTGGCGACTCGAAGAACATCAGATCGAAGCGACCACTTTGCATGTCACGGTAACGGCGCATGACCGAGGTGGCGACAAGGGTGAAGCGGTAGTCGCTCTGCAATTGATTAAGCGCTTGCAGCAACTCCGGCAACAGGCCGCCTGCATGCTCAGTTTCCGGTTTAATTGCATAGGGCGGGAAATGATAGGCCCCCACTCGCACCTCTTCTACAGCCTGCGCAGCGCAGGCCATAGACAGCATCAAGCCAAGTAGTGACGCTTTTAACAGCATGGCCAAGCGAAAACCTCAGAACTGGCAGGTGGTAGCAACTGCGTGGGCGCACCGGAAAATCTGCAGCCCGTTGACGCCAAAATACTATCAAAATGCCATCTGAGCGTAGCTGAATTTACTCAGGCTTCCTTGATAACCAGTGACAATGCCTCTTCGGCCAGCTGATCGAGCGATACCGCGCCCTCGGGACGGAACCAGGTATTGGTCCAACTGAGCGCCCCCATGAGCAGACGCCGCATAATAAAAGGATCTGCTTTGAAGTAGCCGGCCGCACTCGCCTCCCCCAGCACCTCAAGCCAGAGCTGCTCGTAGTTGTCACGCAGTTCGAGGATAAATGCCTGGCTAGGCTCTGACAGCGAGCGCCATTCGTACACCAGCACCGCCATGGCCTCGCCAGTCCCGCCCATGATCGACTGCAACTCACAGCGGATCAGTGCCAGCACCCGACCGCGCAGATCGCGCGCTTCAGCCAGCGAGGCATTCATCAGCGCGGTGTTGTAGCGAATGGTTTCCTCCATCACCGAGCGGAGAATTTCATCCTTACTCTTGAAGTGATGAAAGATGCTGCCGGATTGAATGCCCACGGCGCTGGCCAGGTCACGCACCGTGGTGCGCTCATAACCTTTACTGCGAAACAGATGCGCTGCGGTTTGCAGCAGTTTGCCTCGCGCGCTGTCCGGATCGGTGACCTGCCCATTGGCCACTAGGTCCTGCATCACCGCCTGCGCTTGTTGATCATCCACGCTAAATACTCTCCCGCCTCATCGCCTTGAACCCAACGCCCTCTGCGTTTGCATCCAAGTGCTTGTCGTTATTGGTGAAATTTATGCTGAGCCGGCCACCCAAGCAAGCGCTTGGGTATATTTTATGGCAGAAAGATTCACTCAAGGGCTTTTCAACCAAGCGCTTGCTTGGTAGCCTTCAGTTCACCTTATTCATGTGTTGCGGGACCTATTCCAATGACTAAAACCGTACGCATCGGCTGTGCTTCCGCCTTTTGGGGTGATACCAGCACCGCCGCCGCCCAGTTGGTAAATGGCACCGAGCTGGATTACCTGGTATTCGACTATCTGGCCGAAGTGACCATGTCGATCATGGCCGGCGCGCGGATGAAGAAACCGGACGCCGGCTATGCCACCGACTTCGTTGAAACCCTCGCGCCGCTGTTGCAAGACATCGCCGCCAAGCAAATTCGTGTAATCAGCAACGCCGGCGGGGTAAACCCCAGTGCCTGCGCGGCGGCCCTGGCCACTGCCTGCGAGCAGGCCGGGGTCGACCTGAAGATTGCCGTGCTGCATGGCGACAACCTGCAACCCAAACTCGGCGAGTTGGCCAAGGCCGGCACGGTTGAGATGTTTACCGGTGCCGCATTGCCGCCCTTCTGTGTGTCGGTAAACGCCTACCTGGGCGCGCCGGGCATCGTCGAAGCCTTGAAGCTCGGTGCGGACATTGTGATTACCGGCCGCGTGGTCGACAGTGCGGTGGTCAGCGCCGCACTGGTGCATGAGTTCAACTGGGCCTGGAGCGATTACGACCAGCTGGCTCAAGCCGCACTGGCCGGGCACATCATCGAATGCGGCGCACAGTGCAGCGGTGGCAACTTCACCGACTGGCAAAACGTGCCGGACTACGAACATATCGGTTTCCCGGTGGTGGAAGTGGCCGCCGACGGCAGCTTTGTCGTGAGTAAGCCAGAAGGCTCCGGCGGCTTGATCAGCACCCTCACCGTGGGCGAGCAAATGCTCTATGAGATCGGCGACCCACGGGCCTATTACTTGCCTGACGTGGTCTGCGATTTCACCCAGGTCGAGCTGAGCCAGGTTGGCCCGGACCGGGTTGAGCTAAAAGGCGCACGCGGCCTGCCGCCGACCGATCAATACAAGGTCAGCGCCACCTACCCTGATGGCTTCCGCTGCACCGCCAGCTGCCTGATGGCCGGCATCGATGCGGTGAAAAAAGCCCAACGCGTCAGCCAGGCGATCATCAACAAGACCGAAGAGCTGTTCGCTGAGCGCGGCTGGGGGCCGTATAAAGAAGTCAGCATCGAACTGCTGGGCTCAGAGGCCACCTACGGCGCTCACGGCCAACGCGCCGACAGCCGCGAGATCGTCATCAAGATCGCCGTGCGTCACACCAAAAAAGAAGCCTTGGTATTGTTCTCCCGCGAGATCGCCCAAGCCGCCACCGGCATGGCGCCAGGCCTGACTGGCATAGTCGGCGGCCGTCCGAGTGTTTACCCAGTGATCCGCCTGTTCAGCTTCCTCGCCGACAAAAACGCCTGCGCGCTGGAAGTGGAACTGAACGGTGAACGTACCCCCGTCGCCCTGCCACAAATCGCGGTTCTGGATAACGCACAAATCGCCACGGATATCGCCGCACCACTGCCAAGCGCTCAGGCTGACGCCAGTGTGCCGCTGATCAAGCTGGCCGTGGCGCGCTCCGGCGACAAAGGCAACCACAGCAATATCGGCGTAATGGCGAGAAAGCCCGAGTACTTGGCCTGGATCGCCGCTGCATTGAGCGCGGCGGCTGTGGCCGAATGGATGCAACACACCCTCGACCCACAGCACAGCAAGGTCACACGCTGGTACCTGCCCGCCAGCCACAGTCTGAATTTCCTGTTGGAGAACGCCCTGGGCGGCGGCGGCATCGCTTCCCTGCGCATCGACCCGCAAGGCAAGGCCTTCGCCCAACAGTTGCTGGAGTTCCCGATACCAGTGCCACAGGCGCTCGCCGCCAGCCTCGAACAAGGACAATAAGCATGCTCTATGACTCGGCGTTTAAACCCGGCTTGTTTAGCGGCCAGACCATCATGGTCACCGGCGGCGGCAGCGGTATCGGCCGTTGCACGGCGCATGAGCTGGCCCACCTGGGCGCGCATGTGGTGCTGGTCGGGCGCAAGCTGGAAAAGCTCGAAGCCACCTGCGGCGAAATTATTGAAGACGGCGGCAGTGCCAGCTTTCAGGTGTGCGATATCCGTGACGAAGACGCGGTCAAGGCCATGGTCAAAACCGTGGTCGCTGAGCGCGGGCAGATCCACCACCTGGTCAACAACGCTGGCGGCCAGTTCCCTGCACCGCTGATCGGCATCAACCAGAAAGGCTTCGAGACCGTGGTGCGCACTAACTTGGTCGGCGGTTTTCTGATTGCCAAGGAAGTGTTCCTGCAAAGCATGAGCAAGCACGGCGGCAGCATCGTCAACATGCTCGCCGACATGTGGGGCGGCATGCCCGGCATGGGCCACTCCGGCGCGGCGCGCGCCGGCATGGAGAACTTCACCAAAACCGCCGCTTACGAGTGGGGTCATGCCGGCGTACGGGTGAATGCCGTGGCACCGGGCTGGATCGCCTCCAGCGGCATGGACACCTACCCCGAATCAATGAAAAGCATGATCCGCTCACTCAAAGATCATGTGCCACTGCAACGCATCGGCAGCGAATCAGAGGTGGCCGCGGCCATCGTCTTCCTGCTCACCCCAGGGGGGAATTTTATCAGCGGCAACACCATCCGCATTGACGGTGCGGCCAGCCAGGGCACCCGTGCCTGGACGCTGGGCAAGGCGAAAAACAGCGAGACCTATAACGGCTTCCACCGGGCATATATGCCTGATGTCTTGAAAGATCAGGAGTAACAGCATGCCGGTGATTCAATCCGAGATCGATGTACATGGCGACGACTTCGCCAAGAACCGCGAGGCGATGCTAGCCGCTGTGGCGAGCTTTCGCGAGATCGAACAGAACTGCCTGAACAAGGCGGCGGCCGCCAAGGAAAAATTCGACAAACGTGGCCAACTGTTGCCCCGCGAGCGCCTCAACTTGCTGCTCGACCCAGGTGCACCTTTTTTGGAATTGTCCTCGCTGGCCGGCTACAAGCTGCACGATGACAAGGACGGCACCCAGGCCGGCGGCGGGATCATTTCCGGCATCGGCTACATTGCCGGGGTACGTTGCCTGATCACCGCCAGTAACAGCGCGATCAAAGGCGGCACCATCTCCCCAACCGGGCTGAAGAAAACCCTGCGCCTGCAGCAGATCGCCGTCGAAAACAAACTGCCGGTGGTGACCCTGGCCGAAAGCGGCGGTGCCAACCTCAATTACGCGGCCGACATTTTCGTCGAAGGCGCACGCGGTTTTGCCAACCAGGCGCGCATGTCCGCCATGGGCCTGCCGCAAATCACAGTGGTACATGGCTCCAGCACCGCTGGCGGGGCTTACCAGCCCGGGCTGTCGGATTACGTGGTGGTGGTGCGCGGTAAAGCCAAGATGTTCCTCGCCGGCCCACCGCTGCTGAAAGCTGCGACTGGCGAAATCGCCACCGACGAGCAACTGGGCGGCGCCGAAATGCACGCGCAGGTCGCTGGCACCGCCGAATACCTGGCCGAAAACGATGCCGACGGCGTACGCATTGCCCGCGATATTCTCGCCATGTTGCCGTGGAACGCCCAGCTGCCCGCACGCCCGGCCAAGCACTACAGCGAGCCGCTGTACCCGGCCGAAGAGCTTCTCGGTCTGGTGCCGTCAGATCCTAAAAAACCCTACGACGTGCGCGAGATCATCGCCCGTATCGCCGACGGCTCGGCCTTTCTCGACTTCAAGAACGAGTTCGATAACCAGACCGTTTGCGGTCACTTGCAGATCGAAGGCCAGCCCTGTGGCTTTATCGGCAACAACGGCCCGATCACCCCACAAGGTGCGGCCAAGGCGGCGCAATTTATCCAGCTGTGCGAGCAGAGCAACACGCCCATTCTGTTCTTCCATAACACCACCGGCTTTATGGTCGGCACCGAGTCAGAACAGCAAGGCGTGATCAAGCACGGTTCGAAGATGATCCAGGCAGTGGCCAACGCCACGGTGCCGAAGCTGACCATCGTCGTCGGCGGCTCCTACGGTGCCGGCAACTACGCCATGTGCGGCCGTGGTCTGGACCCGCGTTTTATCTTCGCCTGGCCCAACAGCAAAACTGCGGTCATGGGCGGCGCGCAAGCCGGCAAGGTGCTGCGCATCGTCACCGAGGACAAACACCTGAAAATGGGCCAAACCGCCGACCCGAAGATGCTCGACATGCTGGAAACCGTCACCGCGCAGAAGCTCGACAGCCAGTCCACCGCGCTGTACGGCACCGCCAGCCTGTGGGACGACGGCCTGATCGACCCACGTGACACGCGCAAGCTGCTCGGCTACCTGCTGGATATCTGTGCCGAAGCCGCTGTACGACCGCTTAAAGCCAACTCATTCGGCGTAGC
>JAWWDH010000157.1:0-7584 GCA_033720015.1 Pseudomonas sp. | reverse complement strand
TATTGCTGCTCTACCCGGCCTTTGATGCATTGCGTGAAGACTGGCGCGAGTCTGCCGAATTACTCGGGGCGAGCAACTGGCAATTCTGGCGCCACATCGGCTTTCCGGTACTGACCCCGGCACTGCTCGGCACCTTCGTGATTCTCATGGCCAATGCCTTAGGCGCTTACGCCACGGTGTATGCACTGACCACCGGCAACTTCAACATCCTGCCGATTCGTATTGCCGCCATGGTTTCTGGCGACATCTTCCTCGACCCGAATATGGCCAGTGCCCTGGCAATGATTCTGGTGGGTTTGATGACCCTGATCACCCTGGTTCACCAATGGCTGCTGCGCCGGAGCTACCATGTCCCACGCTGAAAAACGCTCACCGCTGTTCCATCAGCTGGTGGTCTACGCCCTGATGCTGATTCTGCTGATGCCGCTGCTGGGTACCTTGATCTACTCGTTATCGACCAGCTGGTCGGCGACCATTCTGCCCAGTGGGCTGACCTTCAAGTGGTACCTGACGCTGTGGAGCGATGCGCGCTTTCTCTCCGCCTTCGGCCGTTCGTTACTGGTGTGCTTTGCTGCACTGGCCTTGTCGCTGGTATTGATTCTGCCGTTGCTGTTTGTGGTCAGTTATCACTTTCCCAAGCTCGACGCGGTGATGAACGTGCTGATCCTGCTGCCATTCGCCATTCCACCGGTGGTGTCCTCGGTGGGCCTGATGCAACTGTTTGCCGGTGGCCCGCTGCCGATTCTCGGCACGCCGTGGATCCTGGTTGGCTGCTACTTCACCATCGCCCTGCCCTTTATGTACCGCGCGATCAGCAACAACCTGCAAGCGATCAACCTGCGCGATCTGATGGACGCCGCCCACTTGCTCGGCGCCAGCACCTGGCGCGCAGCCTTTATGGTGGTGCTGCCCAACCTGCGTAAAGGTTTGATGGTGTCGGTATTCCTTTCGTTCAGCTTCCTGTTCGGTGAGTTCGTGTTTGCCAACCTGCTGGTCGGCAGCCGCTATGAAACCCTGCAGGTGTACCTCTACAACATGCGCAACGACAGTGGTCACTTCACCAGCGCCCTGGTGATTTCCTACTTTATGTTCGTGCTGCTGATGACCTGGGCGGCCAATCGCCTGAATAAGGACAAGTCATGAGTTTTCTGAGCATCCAAGGCCTGCATAAAAGCTACGGCAGCACCTCGATTTTCACCGACATCAACTGCGAAATCGCCAAGGGCGAGTTCATCACCCTGCTCGGGCCGTCTGGCTGTGGCAAATCCACCCTGCTGCGCTGCATTGCCGGATTAACCGGGGTTAACGGCGGGCAGATCCTCCTCGACGGCGAAGACCTGGTACCGGTTGCGCCACAAAAGCGCGGCATCGGCATGGTGTTTCAGAGTTATGCCCTGTTCCCCAACATGACTGTGCAGCAGAACGTCGCCTTTGGCCTGCGCATGCAGAAGGTCAAAGGCAACGAAGCCACGCAGCGCGTCAAAGAAGTGCTGGAACTGGTCGAGCTGAATGACTTCGCCAACCGCTACCCGCAGCAGTTGTCAGGCGGCCAGTGCCAGCGTGTCGCCCTGGCTCGTTCACTGGTTACCCGCCCGCGGCTGTTGCTGCTGGATGAACCGCTGTCGGCGCTGGATGCGCGCATCCGTAAACACCTGCGCGAGCAGATTCGCAACATCCAGCAGGAGCTAGGCCTGACCACCCTCTTCGTCACCCACGACCAGGAAGAAGCGCTGGTCATGAGCGACCGCATCTTCCTAATGAACGACGGCAAAATCGTCCAGAGTGGCGACGCCGCAACCCTCTATACCGCGCCGGCTGATGTGTTTGCCGCGGGGTTTATTGGCAACTACAACCTGCTCGACGCTGACGCCGCCAGCCGCCTGCTGCTGCGCACGATCAACAGCCGCGTGGCGATTCGCCCGGAGGCCATTCAAATCGGCGCGCAAGGCAGCATCGAGGGTCAGGTGCGCAGCCACAGCCTGTTGGGTAATGTGATCCGTTACAGCATCGAAGCCCGCGGCGTCGAACTGCTGGTGGACGTACTCAATCGCTCCCCCGCCGACTTGCACGCGCGTGGCCAACGCATCAACCTGAGCATTGAAGACAACGCTATTTGTGAGGTGGCTTGATGGCCCTGGCAATTTTTGACCTGGACGAAACCCTGATTGGCGGCGACTGCGCCAGCCTGTGGAGCCAGGAGATGGTCAAGCTCGGCTGGGCCGACGCTGACAGTTTTATCCCCCGTGAGCAGGAGCTGATGCGCCAATACGCCGCCGGCAGCCTGGCCATGGAAGACTACATGGCCTTCACCCTCTCGCCGTTGGTCGGTCGCACGCCAGAGGAAGTCGCGCATGTGGTCGAGCCATTTGTTGAGGACGTCATCGAGCCGATCTTCTACAGCGACGCCACCCGCTGCCTGGCCAATCACCGCGCCGCCGGCGACCGCATCCTGGTGATTTCCGCCTCGGCACATTTTCTGGTCAGCGCTATCGCCGCACGACTGAAGATCGAGGAAGTACTGGCCATCGACCTGGAACAGCAGCACGGCCACTACAGCGGCCGCCCCCAGGGCGTACTGACCTACCGCGACGGCAAGGTCAGCCGCCTGCAGAGTTGGCTGCAAGAACAGGGCGAAAGCCTCGACGGCGCATTTTTCTACTCAGACTCGCGCAACGACCTGCCGCTGCTGCAACTGGTCGACAAACCCCATGTGGTCAACCCTGACCCGCTCCTGTTACAGCACGCGCAACAGGCCGGCTGGCCGTGTCTCAACTGGCGCTAGCAGGCTGCATGATGCGTTCGCAGGCAGCGGTTAACGCCACTGCCAGCTCGCGGGCATAGGCCGGCAGCTGTTGCCGGGCATGCAGCGCAACCTCCACATCGACCACTGGCGCAAAGCCTTCGGCGGCGCCCAACTCACGGTGGCCGGGGGTAAGCAGGCGGCGTGGCAGCAGCGTTAGGCCCAGCCCGCCTTCGGCGGCAGCGCTGACCCCGGCCAGGTTGCTGCTGACATAAGCAATACGCCATGGTTTGCCCATGGCATCCAACGCATGAGTCATCTCCAGCCGATACAGACCATTGGGCGGAAACACCGCCAGCGGCGCTGGATTACGCTCAAGCACTGGGCGGGTGCGGCTGTCCATCCAGGCCAACGGTTCCGGCCAACTGGCCAGGCCTTTGACGCTGCCGATACGCTGTTTGATCAGCGCTAGGTCGAGCTCGCCCGCGTTGAAGGCACTCCATACGTCATGGCTGAGCCCGTTGATGATTTCCAGGCGGATCCCCGGATGGCTATCGGCGAAATCCGCTAGGCAGGAGGTCAGGCTGTCGGCGGCGAAGTCATCCGGCACACCCAAGCGTACTTCGCCCGCCTGCTGATTGCGGCCCATGGCCAGCTCCGCTTCCTCAATCAAAGAGACAATACGGCTGGCATAACCAAGCAACCGTTCGCCCTCGGTGGTGGTCACCACATAGCGTCCCCCGCGTTCGAGCAACTCGGCACCCACCTGCTCTTCCAGGCGGCGCACCTGCTGGCTGACCGTCGACTGGGTCAGGTGCAGGCTCGCTGCGGCTCGGGTAAACCCGCCCGTCTGTACCACGGTTAGAAAAGCGCGTAACAACACCGGATCAAGCATGACGACAACCCATTCACAAACCCACTGACCGGGATTCTACTATTTAATTTCAGAATCTACGCGCAAGTTCCTATAGTGAATCCACGCCGGGAGCCCAAGCCACGGCCCACTCATTTCGCTTTTCCGTCGGCCTACTGCCGACGCTCCACAGAGGCCTGTCTCGATGAGCCAAACAACTTACTACGCCCCACATGGTGGCCACCCGGATCAGAAACAACTGCTGACCGATCGCGCCATGTTCACCGAAGCCTATGCCGTGATCCCCAAGGGGGTGATGCGTGACATCGTCACCAGCCACCTGCCGTTCTGGGACAACATGCGCATGTGGGTCATCGCCCGCCCGCTAACCGGTTTCGCCGAGACCTTCTCGCAGTACATCGTCGAAGTCGCCCCTGAAGGCGGTAGCGAGCGCCCCGAGCTGGACCAGAACGCCGAAGCGGTCCTGTTCGTGGTCGAAGGCCAAATCGACATCACCCTCGAAGGCAAGCACCACACCCTGGTACCGGGCGGCTACGCCTTCCTCGCGCCAGGCGCCGAGTGGAGCCTGCGCAACAACAGCAAGGCCAACGTCACCTTCCACTGGCTGCGCAAGCACTACCAGAAAGTCGAAGGGCTGCCGGCGCCGGAGTCGTTCGTCACCCACCGCGACAACGCCACCGTCATCGAGATGCCGGGCACCGAAGGCGCTTGGAAGACCACCCGCTTCGTCGACATGGCCGACATGCGCCACGACATGCACGTCAACATCGTGACCTTCCAGCCTGGCGGCGTGATCCCGTTCGCCGAGACCCACGTGATGGAACACGGCCTGTACGTGCTCGAAGGCAAGGCGGTGTACCGCCTGAACCAGGATTGGGTCGAGGTCGAGGCCGGCGACTTCATGTGGCTGCGCGCATTCTGCCCGCAAGCCTGCTATTCCGGCGGCCCAGGCCCGTTCAGTTACCTGCTGTACAAGGATGTAAACCGTCATATGCCGCTGACCCTGACTGGCCAGCCGCGTTAAGCGCTAAAGCCCATACAATAAAACGGGCCACCCTCACAGGTGGCCCGTTTTTTTTCTGCCGCTAGACCAGTTCGGTGACGCCAGCGAATAGCCCGGCACACCTCGGACGGTCTGTATCAGTTGCGGATCAGGTGATCAAAGGCACTTAACGAGGCTTTGGCACCGTCGCCGACAGCAATCACGATTTGCTTGTACGGCACGGTAGTCACGTCACCGGCGGCGAAGATACCCGGTACATTGGTGCCGCCTTTGCTATCGACGATGATCTCGCCACGCGGCGACAGCTCGATCACGCCCTTGAGCCAGTCACTGTTAGGCAGCAGGCCGATCTGCACGAAAATCCCTTCGAGCTCGACGGTGTGCAGCTCTTCGCTGCTGCGATCCTGGTAAACCAGGCCGCTGACCTTCTGGCCATCGCCCTTAACTTCGGTGGTCAGTGCGCTGGTGATCACTTTAACGTTGGCCAGGCTGTGCAGCTTTTTCTGCAATACCGCATCGGCACGCAGCGCGCTGTCGAACTCGATCAGGGTGACATGCGCGACGATGCCGGCAAGATCGATCGCTGCTTCAACGCCCGAGTTACCACCACCAATCACCGCCACACGCTTGCCCTTGAACAGTGGGCCATCGCAGTGCGGGCAGTAGGCCACGCCTTTGCCGCGGTATTGCTGCTCGCCTGGCACGTTCATCTCTCTCCACCGCGCACCCGTAGCGAGAATCAGCGTCTTGGCTTTCAGTGATGCACCGCTGTCAAACTGCACTTCATGCAGCTCACCAGCCTGTTTGGCCGGAATAATGGCGCTGGCACGCTGCAGGTTCATGATGTCGACTTCGTATTGCTTAACATGCTCTTCCAGAGCGCGAGCCAGCTTTGGCCCTTCGGTTTCCTGCACCGAGATAAAGTTCTCGATGGCCATGGTGTCGAGCACCTGACCACCAAAACGCTCAGCCGCCACACCGGTACGGATGCCTTTACGCGCCGCATAAATAGCCGCTGCCGCACCGGCCGGGCCACCGCCTACCACCAGTACGTCAAATGCCTCTTTGGCATTGAGCTTCTCGGCATCACGCTTGGCCGCGCCGGTGTCGATCTTGGCGAGAATTTCTTCCACGCCCATGCGGCCCTGGCTGAACAGCTCACCGTTCAGGTAGATGCTCGGTACCGACATGATCTGCCGCTCTTCGACTTCTGCCTGGAACAGTGCGCCGTCGATGGCCACATGACGGATGTTCGGGTTGAGCACGGCCATCAGGTTCAGCGCCTGGACCACATCCGGGCAGTTCTGGCAGGACAGCGAGAAGTAAGTTTCGAAGCTGAACTGGCCTTCAACGCCTTTAACCTGCTCAATCACGTCCGCACCGAGCCTGGACGGATGACCACCGACTTGCAGCAGTGCCAACACTAATGAGGTGAATTCATGGCCCATGGGGATACCGGCAAAACGCAAGCCGATGTCTGCACCTGGGCGATTCAGCGAGAACGACGGTACACGGCTATCGCTGCCGTCTTCACGCAAAGTGATCTTGTCAGTCAGACCGACGATGTCGTGCAATAGCGCACTCATTTCACGGGATTTATCGCTGTCATCGAGGGACGCAACGATCTCAAACGGCAGAGTGACCTTTTCCAGATAGGCCTTCAATTGGGCTTTAAGCGTGGCGTCCAACATAATTCAGGTATCCCTTTGACAAAATTCAGGAACAAAAACGCCCGGGCGGATTGCGCCCGGGCGTTCGGGCACTAAAGAGGCTGGGTTACAGCCCTCAAGCGCAGAGCAGATCAAAATGCGTTCAGTACGCTGCCTGCCTGGGCAAGGCAGCGCTGAATGCGGTTTTAGATCTTGCCAACCAGGTCCAGAGACGGAGCCAGAGTCTTCTCGCCTTCTTTCCACTTAGCTGGGCAAACTTCGCCTGGGTGAGCAGCGGTGTACTGAGCAGCCTTCAGCTTGCGCAGGGTTTCCGATACGTCACGGGCGATTTCGTTGGAGTGGATCTCAACAGTCTTGATCACGCCTTCTGGGTTGATCAGGAAGGTGCCACGCAGCGCCAGACCTTCTTCAGCGATGTGCACGCCGAAAGCATTGGTCAGCTGGTGAGTCGGGTCACCGATCAGTGGGAACTGAGCCTTGCCAACTGCTGGCGAAGTTTCGTGCCATACCTTGTGCGAGAAGTGGGTATCGGTGGTGACGATGTACACCTCGGTACCGGCCTTCTGGAACTCGGCGTAGTTGTTGGCAGCGTCTTCAATCTCAGTTGGGCAGTTGAAGGTGAATGCTGCTGGCATAAAGATCAGTACCGACCACTTGCCCTTCAGGGACTGCTCGGTGACTTCAATGAACTTACCGTTGTGGAAAGCGTTGACCTTGAACGGTTGAACTTGGGTGTTGATGAGGTTCATCTCTGATTCCTTCTGAGGGTTAGGAAATTTACAGGGCCCATTTTAGCGCCTTGACCAAAAAAAGCTTATTAATTGCCGCCATGGCATCGATTGACTAAGGCAATCGATGCCACCTTTCAAACCAAGGTCGGGTCTATGACCAATACCAGTTTGCCGTTGACCTGGTTAGTCGCCAATACCGCAAAGGCAGCCTCGGCGTCTTTGAGTGCATACGCCTGCTGAAGTTGCGGCTTAAGCCGGCCCTCGGCAAACAGCGGCCAGACAAACTGCTGCAGATCGCGCAACAAGTCGGCCTTGAATTGCTCATCACGGTTACGCAGGGTCGAGCCGATCAGCTGAATGCGCTTGCCCAACAGCACCGCCAAATCCAGTTCGGCCTTACGCCCGCCGAGCAATCCGATATTTACCCAACGACCATCCAGGGCCAGCAAGTCCAGGTTAAGCGCGGCGTAGTTGCCGCCCACCGGGTCGAGAATCACATCGAACGGGGCGAAGTCACGCAGCGCTTGTAACTGTTCTTCGCCGCGCAATACACCGCCCTGAGCGCC
>JAWWDH010000156.1:0-7589 GCA_033720015.1 Pseudomonas sp. | reverse complement strand
GAGCCTCCCTCCGCTCCATCCACTCACCCAGACACCACAAGCCTGTTCCAAGAATTAACAGCACTACGATGGCCCATAACGGAACTAGCCGATGAACGCCCAGCCAGAAACCAACGCCGCCACAAATAATCACCAATAGAATCCGCCCCATACAGGCCACCTCCGTTCATGTTGAGTGGCCACGCTAACCCGTGCTGGTTCGTGTCGGCGGGTAGGTGGAAAAATCGTGAGGTCCCTTGATGGGAATTGAGGGCGCCTGAGAGAGAGGCAGGATCGGGGCGGGGATATCCAGATGGCACGAAGATGAAGGAGGCTTATTTCTCAGTGGTTTTTGTGTGCTTTTCAGTGTGCGGAAAGAGCGTCGCTAGGGTGCGACGGAGAAATCGCTGTGCATTCTCAGCGCCATGACGGCGGGAATGGAGTATTTCACGAGGCGTTTACTCGGCGGCGCGTTGCCATAGCAGGGTTTGCCAGAGGTTTTCTGAGGTTTTTGTAGATGGTGGGCTGTGCCGGCGCGCCCCATCAGGTGGCGTCATCGCCGGCACCAGAGCGATCGCTGCCGCTCCTCCTGCCCGAACTAGATGAAGCTTTGGTCTCTTAAGCGAATTAAGAGGTTGTTCTTTTCAAGTCGGAGATTGAGGCTCGAAGATCATCCATTTGAGCCTCCAACATAGCTAGCTTGGCCTCCAATATGTAGGCTTTAGTCGGTGCCATAGAGTCTATGTCGTAGGTGCTTGGAACATCGGTGTCGGCTATGGACCGCAGTGAAATCTCGTTTTCTGTTACTTGATCCACCACATACAAAGAGCATGTTTCCCCCCTTTCTGTAGTCGAACAAAATTTCAAGTACACGCCTCGTGGCATGTCTCTAACTCTGACTTTTTCCCCATGGCTCTCACGTGGCAAAAAACTTGCAATCTTGATTTTCCTGCCGCTCCGAAAAACGAGTGCGCCCCATGCCTTTTGGAAAACCATCCCCGGTCTATCAACAAGGCAAGGGTTATCGATATGGCCTGTTTCATCTATAGATATTGTGTACATGATCAGCAACCCAGATTACCAGTGGTCAAATCAGGGTAAAGACAGCACTCCTATCCCTGCCACTCAACTCGGTGTAGTTGCTCTGCGTTGACGTGGCACACCCCGAGATAACGGCATGCCCCTTGGGGGGCATGCCGTTATGCCACCCAGTGGTGACGTCATTACTGCTGCATCTCCTGCCTGAATTACTCGTCCACTTGAGTGAGCCCACATCAGTCCATCAGCCCTTACTGCTTGGCGGCCTTGGAAGCCCACTCTCTTTTCTGAGCTGAAAGCCAGAAAAGAGAGTGGGGAGCAGCAACTGCATCAAGTTCGGTTGAACTGGGTTTGCGACTTCTCAAAAAATGATCGCAACAGGTGAAGCAAATTTTCGCGCACGACTGATGAGCCCGGCAGGGCGAAACTCGCGACCGAGTCTCGTGCTAAGGGTTGTTTGATTCTCTGGAACAACCGCCCTCGATCTCACTGCGTCATCGCAGTGGTGAAAGGGTCGATGCAGGGTAGGGCTGTCATCAGCCTGGCCTGCAACATCAGACCAAGGGCGTCCGTTCCAACGCCCCTGGGTCGTTGGCTGGACCGGTTCCAATCAGCGAGGGAGGTGGTTCTAAACGCTCGCGCCTGGGATCTCGGATCGAGCGGGATGTAGTGATGATGATCCAAATAGAGCGCCTAGCGCTTCCCGTCTAGGGTGTGGTCTGCCAGCGGGGGCAGACAGTGGATGTGGGTGCAAACCGCACTTGCTTCACTGGCACATGCCGCGTAACGGCCAGGAGGATTGGAGTCCTGGAGCGCCCGTTGCGAAATCGTAGTAACCGCATCCAGGTGCGAACTTGCGTTAACGGTAACCCTCATCGCGACTTTCATCGTTGCACGCTCTGAGCATTGCTCGCGGCCCGTTGATTAGGCGACAGGGTTAGTCATATCGCAAGACGTATCAGCGATGCAAAACCAGCCCAGCAGGCTGGCCGGAACCCAGACCGGGTTGTCCGCCCTCCAGGGGTGTCCTGTGTGCCAGAAGTGGTGCTCACGGCAGCAAGTACGCTTTTACGTATCTCCATACGCGCAACTTCACACTAATCAGAAAAACCAGGAGCAGTTATGGCCGGCTGGAAATCCTCACTCGCATCCGTGCTCAAGGAGCACAACGGTATCAAGGCGTCAGACGGGACAATTGCAAGTCACGAGACGCAGCAAAAGCGCTCGACCGTGCTCTACCAGGCGTTCACAGACCTGAGGGAAATGGGCTACAAGCTGGACGATGTCAGGCAGCTAAAAGGCCGCCATATCCAAGCGCTGACCAAGCATTGGCTGAGCAATGAGCTCTCCCCATCGACCCTGCAGAATCGCCTCTCCACCCTGAGAACATTTGCCTCCTGGATCGGCAAGGAGGGCATGGTGGAGAGTGCGGAGCGCTATTTCCCGAATCATGAGGCCAGCAGAACTTCAATCAATACTCAGGACAAGAGTTGGGAAGCAAACGGTGTGAGTGTTACTCAAAAACTGGATGACCTGCGCGCCCTGGATGAGCGTGTCGCGCTCCAAGTGGAGCTACAGCTCCGGTTTGGTCTCCGAGTAAAGGAGTCCGTTATGCTGCGGCCTCACCTGGCTGACAAGGGCGGTTACCTGGCTGTCAGCATCGGCACAAAGGGCGGGCGGGATCGCACGGTACCCATAGATACGCCAGAACGGCGAGAGCTGATTGATCGAGCTAAAACCTATGCCGACCGCCGCACCGCCAGCACTTCCGATCCAGGGAAGTCGTTGAAACAGGCGCTGGGTCACTACAGTCGTGTGGTTGCCAAGGCGGGGCTGACCAAGGCGCAGCTTGGCGTGACCTCGCATGGCCTACGTCACGCTTTCGCCAACGAGCGTTATGTCCACTACTCGGGTAGTCGCTCCCCGGTTGAAGGAGGAAGCCTCAGGTCTCAGGACTGGGAGCTGGATCGTTTTGCACGTTTGGCGGTTGTCGAGGAACTGGGACACTCCCGTGAGGACGTATCCACGCATTATCTCGGAAGATAGTGCTAGAGTCTTGTTGCGATTCAATCCCGTTCTGAATCGCCCCTAGTTTCGTAGACACCTCCAAGGCTCATAATACGGCCCACTAGGAGGTGCCATGAGTAACTCGCGTTATCCCGAAGAATTCAAAATCGAAGCCGTCAAGCAGGTCACTGAACGAGGCCTGCCTATAGCTGAGGTCGCTGCTCGCTTGGGCATGTCGACACATAGCCTGTATGCGTGGGTAAAGCGCTACAGCAAGCCCCAGGAACAGCGAGCGCAAGAGGACGATCAGCAAGCTGAGCTACGTCGCCTGCGCGCCGAACTCAAACGTGTGACCGAAGAGCGAGACATCTTAAAAAAGGCCGCCGCGTACTTTGCCAAGGAGTGCGGCTGAAGTACGCCTTTATCAATCAGCTATCCGTGGATTACCCGGTTCGCCGTCTGTGCCTGACATTGAAAGTCCATGCCAGCGGTTACTACGCTTGGCTTGCTGAACCGAAGTCAGCGCGCGCCTTGGATGATCAGCGGCTACTGGGTTTGATCAAACACTCCTGGTTGGAAAGCGGTTGTGTCTACGGCTACCGAAAAGTCTATGACGACCTGCGTGAGCTTGGAGAGCCATGCGGCAGGAATCGCGTTGCTCGGTTGATGCGTCAGCAAGGGCTGCGTTCGCAGACGGGTTATCGACGGCGACCGGGCCGTTATGGTGGCAAGCCTCCAGTTGCCTCGCCGAATCATCTGGAGCGCAAATTCAATGTCACCGAACCCAACAAAGTTTGGGTCACGGACATAACTTACATCCGCACTTACGAGGGCTGGTTGTTTTTAGCGGTTGTGCTCGATCTGTTTTCGCGGCAAGTCATTGGCTGGTCGATGAAGCCGCAGATGACGAGTGATCTGGCCATTGATGCATTGCTGATGGCGGTTTGGCGACGTAAGCCAAAACAGGAGGTGATGATTCACTCAGACCAGGGCAGCCAGTTCAGCAGCGGCGATTGGCAAAGCTTCCTGAGAGCCAACAACATGCTTGGCAGCATGAGTCGACGCGGAAATTGCCACGACAACGCGGTAGCTGAGAGCTTTTTCCAGTTGCTGAAACGAGAACGGATAAAACGAAAGATCTACAGCACAAGGCAGGATGCCCGGGCCGATGTGTTCGACTACATCGAGATGTTCTACAACCCAAAGCGACGACATGGTTTCAACAATCAGCTGTCACCGGTAGAGTTTGAAAAACGCTATTTCCAGAGTTTGGGGAGTGTCTAGAAAACCAGGGGCGATTCAAACACCACCAATAAGCATATGCAATAGCACTCTCGCTTGAGCCGCGAACATGAGCAGATATTTGAAGCCATCGCCCTCCAGGATCCTGATGCGGCTCGCGCCACCATGCGCCTTCACCTGACCAACATTCAAGAACGCTTGCGGCATGCACACGAATCAGCAGAAGCAGAATCCCAGCACGCCTGATAGCCATAACTAAACAGCTCGAATAACCGCTTTTAGGCGGTTCTTTTATATGCCAGCATGACGATTCCGCACACCACAATCAGCCCGCCAACCACCTGTATCCCACCGAGTAACTGATCAAGAATCAGCCAGCCGAATAGCAGTCCTGCGACAGGCTCCATGTTCATTACGGGTGCGTTACGAGCAATGTCTAGCCGCGTGACGAGAATAAATAGCGCGGAGAAGGCCGTGCCGTATAACACCACCAAGCAGCCGAGGGCGATCCAGCCAGCCAATGCGCTTGGTAAACTCATGCCGTCAGGTATCAGCCCGGCTGTGCCAGCGATAGCTGACGCGATGAATACCACCGCCAAGGTGAGCATGCTGCGCACCGCGCCAGGCATCCGCGCCAGCCGGTGATCGGTAACCCAAAGTGCGCAGGCAAATATGGCGGCGGCGGTAATGCTGAATAACACGCCTTCTATCCAGCTGGCATCGATCGCTCCTGGATTGGCAAGGCGTGAGGGCAAATCGAGTACCAATACCAAACCAAACAAAATCAGTCCCATCAACAGGCTGGCGCGTCGCGTTGGGCGTGGGCCGCCTAAGGCCCAGGTTAGTATTGCCAGCAAGATAGGCGATAGGTTAACCACCAATAGTGCTAATGCCACTGGAATGCGGGCAACAGCCGAGTAGATGCAAAAACTCTGGATGGCAATCAACAGCCCTAGTAACAATTGCCAGGCCCAAGTCTGGGGTGTGAGCCGCAGTGATTCACGCCGCCACATCACCAGCGCAATCAATACCAGCATGGTCACCCCTGCGCGACAGAGCATGGCCAACAATAAGCCGGTGTCATGGTCAAATGCGATACGGGCAGCCACATGGTTGCCGGCGAAAGAGCATGCGATCAAAGTGATGATCATAACGGCGATATGACGGGGTAACAGCGCGGATGAAGTCATAACAGCATTTCCATATGAGGCGGGGTTTGCACAAGCGCCGGTTGACTGTTTGGTAGCCGTTCTGAATATAAAAATAACGAAAGGCCGCGTTGTACCGCGACCTTTCGCAGCGGGGCTGCAAGATTAGAGCAGGGTATTAGGCAGCTACAGGGAGACTGCCGGGATGTATGTCACAGCCATCAGTACCATGAGCAGTGCCAGGTAGAACGGCAGCAGCGAATTGACTGTACTTTCGATACTGACCTGGGCGATGGCCGTACCGACAAATAATACGGCCCCCACGTGGGGAGCATCAGGCCAATACCTAGGTTGACCAGTATGATCATGCCGAAACTCACCGGGTCGACGCCAATGTTGATGAACACCGGCATCAGTATCGGCGTGAGGATCAGGATCAACGGGGCTATATCCATCAGCTTTTCACATCGCCAACCCCCCCGCTGAACTGCAGGACGAGAGGCAAGGTTAGTTAGTAGTCGGATAGCAGCAGAGCCAATTTCGTTTCTGTGCCCTAGGTGAGCACCCTTAAGTGCTGCCAAGAGTCATAAACTGTAGATGGTGCTATAGGTCAAAAGCCTTGTGGCACGGCACTTACAGACATTCTGTAGCACTTTTCGCCAATCTAGATTTCTGTACCACATTGGCCTCCGAAGGGGGTTCGAATCCCGTCTGGGCACCACCTTACAAAGCAAAAAGCCCTGGATGAGAATGCGGGGCTTTTCGTTAGGCGCTGAAGGATGGCTGCGTGTTAATCGCTGCGAATTAGTTCAGGCCGAGACGTTTGGCCAGGCGGATCAGGTTGGCGCGGTCGAGGCCCAGTTCGCGGGCGGCGGATGCCCATTTGTGCTGATGACGCTTGATGGTCTGGCTGATCAGCTGTTTCTGATAGGCGTCGACGGCTTCGCGCAGTGGCAGGGTATTAGGTGCTGCTACTTGGGGGCTGGCAGCAGGCTGAGGCATGCCAGGGTGCTGGTCTGGAAGATCGAGGTGGGCGCTGTCGATGCTGAGGATGCGCGGGCGTTCGCGGCAATCTGCCAGTGCTTTGAGGGCGGCGCGCCCGACCAGGTGTTCCAGCTCGCGCACATTGCCCGGCCAGGCATAGGCCAGCAGGCTGGCCTGCGCCGCCTGGGTCAGGCGCAGGCTGCGCAGCCCTAGGCGGGCACGGTTTTCCTCAAGAAAATAGCCCGCGAGTAACAGCACATCGCGGCCGCGCTCGCGCAGTGCGGGCACCTTCAGTGGGTAGACACTGAGGCGATGGTAGAGGTCGGCGCGAAAGCGTCCGGCGCGCACTTCTTCGGCGAGGTCGCGATTGCTGGCGGCCAGCACCCGCACATTGACGCGCTGCTCTTGATCGGCACCGACGCGCTGTAACTGGCCGCTCTGCAATACCCGCAGCAGCTTGGCCTGAGCCGCGAGCGGGAGTTCGCCGACCTCATCAAGAAACAGGCTGCCGCCATCGGCCAGTTCGAACTTGCCGCGTCGTTCGTTGTGCGCACCGGTAAAGGCCCCGCGCACATGGCCGAACAGTTCGCTTTCCACCAGGTTGTCCGGCAGCGCCGCGCAGTTGAGGCTGATCAGCGGTTTTGCCGCGCGGGGCGACATGGCGTGCAGGGCTTCGGCCACCAGTTCCTTGCCGACCCCGGTTTCACCGCTGATTAGCACGTTCAGCTCGCTGTTGCCGACCAAGGCTATTTCTTGCTGCAACTGTTTGTGCGGCGCGCTTTGGCCGATCAGTTCACGCGGACGATGTTGCACCGCGGCCTGCTTATAGGCTTCGGCCAGTTGGTGCTGATCTTCGGCACGTTGTAGCAGCGTGTTGATCCGTTCATTGGCCATCACCGTGGCGGCGGCCAGGCTGGCGAAGGCTTGCAGGTTATCCAGGTCAACCTTGCCGAAGCTGGCGGGGTCGAGTGAGTCGAGGGTCAGCAGGCCCCAGGGTTGATCCTGCACGTACAGCGGGCAGCCGAGGCAGTCATGTACCGCGAGATGGCCGCGATGGCCCTCGACCAAGCCGTCATAGGGGTCGGGCATCTCGCAGTCGGTGGCAAACCGGGTGGGCCCGCGTTGTGCCAGCAGCGCTTGCAGGCGCGGTTGTTCGTCGAGCTTGAAGCGCCGGCCGAGGGGGTCGGCGCT
>JAWWDH010000155.1:0-7595 GCA_033720015.1 Pseudomonas sp. | reverse complement strand
TGACGCGGGGTGCAGCCGAAGGATTGGCCTGCTTCGATGATTTCTTTGTTGACCTGGCGGATGCCAAGGTTGGTCAGGCGAACTGCCGGTGGCATGGCGAAGATCACCGTAGCAATGATTCCTGGTACACGGCCGAGGCCGAAGAGCATGGCCGCCGGGATCAGGTAAACGAATGCTGGCATGGTCTGCATGAAGTCGAGAATCGGGCGGGTGATGGTCGCGACGCGCTCACTCCGTGCAGCCCAGATACCCAGCGGAATCCCCAGCAGCAAGCTAATCAGCGTGGCGGAGAAGGTCAGGCCAAGGGTGACCACCGTTTGCTCCCAAAAGCCGGTGAGTACGATCAGGACGAAGGCCACAGCGGTGAAGATGGCGAACTTGTAGCCAATACGCCACAGGCCGAGGCCGACGAATATGGCGATTAGCAGCCAAGCCGGTGGCAGCATCAGTATCCACTCGATGCCCTCAGAAAAGCCGTTAACCACGGCGCCGATGCTGTCGAAACCTTCGCTGTAGTTGTCCAACAGGTGTTGCACTGAATCGTTGACCCAGCTGCCTAAGTCGATTTGTTTATCACTCATGGGACTCTCCCTGCATGCGGGTCAATAGACGGCCCTTACTGATGGCGCCGCTGTAGTGGCCGTGTGCGTCAATCACCGGAATTGGCCCTTCGTTGTCGACCAGACGTTCGATCACCTGATCCAGTGGGGTGTCCTCAGCGACCGGACTGATCTGTTTACACACCGCCTCATCCAGGTTGCAGGTTTTTCCTCCCTCTACCAGCAGGGCGATTTTTTCCAGACTGATGGAGCCTTGGAAATTATTTTGCTCGTCGACAATAAAGGCGTAATGCTTGTCCATCGCCTGCAGTTCTTGGCATACCGTCTGTGCGTCCGGGGCTTTGCCGTTGTTCACATAAATCGGCACGCTGTCGGCCATCAGCTGGCCGGCGGTGAGGTAGCGGTTGGTATCGACGGTGTTGAAAAAGTTGCGCACGTATTCGTTGGCGGGGTTGTCGATCAGCTCCTGCGGGGTGCCGATCTGTACCAGTTTGCCGCCTTCCATGATGCCGATGCGGTTACCGATGCGCATGGCCTCTTCGATGTCGTGAGAGACGAAGATGATGGTGCGACGATCGGTCTTCTGCAGCTCCAGCAGCACATCCTGCATCTCGCGGCGCTTGAGCGGGTCGAGGGCGGAGAACGCTTCGTCCATGATGATCATGGAAGGGTCGACCGCTAGGGCGCGGGCCAGGCCAACACGCTGTTGCATGCCGCCGGACAGTTCATGCGGCATCTTGTGTGCAAAGGTGTCCAGACCCACTTGCTTAAGCACGCGCATAGCCCGCTCTTCGCGAACCTTCTTACTCTTGCCGGCCACTTCAAGGCCGAAGGCTGCGTTGTCCAGCACGCTGCGCGAAGGCATCAGAGCGAAGGACTGGAAGACCATGCTCATGTCGCGACGGCGCAGGTCGATAAGTTCCGACTTGGGCATCTTGGCGACGTTTTGCCCATCGATGTAGACGTTGCCATCGCTGGGCTCGACCAGGCGATTGATCAGGCGGATCAGGGTGGACTTGCCTGAGCCGGAGAGGCCCATTAGCACAAAAATCTCACCTTCTTCGACGCTAAACGAAACGTCGCTGACGCCGATCACGGCGCCTTTTTCCGCAAGAATTCTCTCCTTGCTCCAGCCCTGTTTGAGTAACTCGATGGATTCTTGTTCCTGCGGGCCGAAGACCTTGTAAAGGTTTTCGACGACAATTTTTCCAGACTGCATGGGACTGTTCCCCTCAGTAGACATCGAGATCAGTGCTGCGGAACCGAGCGTACGCCAGCGGGC
This sequence comes from Pseudomonas sp., assembly GCA_033720015.1. Taxonomy (GTDB): domain Bacteria; phylum Pseudomonadota; class Gammaproteobacteria; order Pseudomonadales; family Pseudomonadaceae; genus Aquipseudomonas. The sequence goes on along the minus strand of JAWWDH010000155.1, from coordinate 5,753 downwards.
GTTCGTCCGGTGATGCCGACTGTTCTTGCCTGTGTGTGTTTGCTGGGTTGCGAGGTTAGTAGCGTGCTTTGCTGCGCAACAGGTCAGGGGCGTCGGAGCACAACCGCGGTAACGCGTCAGTTGCCTATGGGCAATGGGCGTGACTGAGGAGAGCTGTCGAGTGAACTTAACTGTGTCGTGCTGCAAACTGCGTCCATATCCTCTGGCAGTGTTACGAAGCCCAATCCTTGGGTTTTACACACCTCGACCCGAGGTGCGCGTACATCCGAAATTTCTTGTTGGGCTGGCACCCATTAAGTGGTGAGCCAGCGCTTATAAATTCTTCGGTCCGGGGCTGCGGGCTCCCGGTCTCTTCCTCCCTTTAGAGGTAAGAGCGACGAAATCGGCTGACTCAACGATATAGCCTTCAAGTTGCCGCAATTATCGATTTACGACTCTGGCGTGTTACGCGGCGACATCCCGTTTGCTAAAAAACCATAATAGACTTTTTACCCTCAAGACCCAGGCTGCAAGCCACGCCGGCCGTGGTTTGCAGTGTTTGAAATGGCCGCAGACGCTATCGCTAGGGGGCTGCGTGGTGTTCGGAAAAAGTGACAAATTAATTTTTGTTAACGAGGTTTTCAGCTGTTTGTATTGATTGACCGTTTAGTCTAGTTACGCCCTGCAACCAGGCGGCGAGTATTTTGGGGTTGTCTTTGAGCCACGCCTTGGCCTCGCGGCGCGGGTTGGTATTTTTGTTGAGAATTGCGCCCATCAGGTAGCTTTCCATCTCCAGGCTGAAGCGCAGGTTGTGCAGCAGTCGGGTGACATTCGGGCATTGTTCGGTCAAACCGGCACGTACGTTTGTGTACACCGTTGCGCCGCCGTAGTTGGGGCCGAAGAATTCATCGCCGCCATCTAAGTAGTGCATCTGCAGTTGGTTGTTCATTGGGTGCGGTGCCCAGCCGAGAAACACCACCCATTGTTTGAGGTGCTCGGCACGTTTGATCTGGGCCAGCATGCCGTTCTCGCTGGACTCCTCCAGGCTGAAACCAGCCAGGCCGAAGGCGTTTTGGTCGATCATCTGCTGGATCAGCTTATTGCCGTCGTTGCCAGGCTCGATGCCGTACAACTTGCCGCCAAGCTCTTTGCTAAAACGCGCAAGATCAGCGAAGTTCTTCACTCCGCCGTCATGGGCGGCCTGATTGACCGCGAGGGTGTATTTAGCCCCTTCGAGGTTAACCCCGAGGGTTTTCACCGACCCGTTGGCGGCATAGGGCTTGATGTCGTTTTCCATGCTCGGCATCCAGTTGCCGAGAAATATGTCGATTTTGCCGTCTTGCATGGCTTTGTAGGTTTCTGGAACCGACATGCGCTTGACCCGGGTGCGATAGCCGAGGTCACTAAGGACCTGGCGAGTGACCGCTGTGGTTACGGTGATGTCGGTCCAGCCTACATCGGAGAAGCGAATCACTTCGCAGCTGGCCGGTTCTGCAGCTTGGGCCAGCAGCGGCATATTTAGGGCGGCGGCTAGCAGCCAGCACGTACTCAGTTTCATTAAGCCTCTCCCAGTTGCAGTGACAGGATGCACCTATGTAAGTGCGCAATCCGGCCATGGGGCGGGCAGGGCAAAACAGCGACTACCGATCCATGGACGCAACGATCATGCAGACAGAGTTCATCCTCTGCCTATACGCAGGGTCGTAAGTAGAACGTTGTTGTCGTGATTGGTGGTTATACGCACGGAAAGTCTTGGGCGGCACACGGCCTGATACGGGGCAAAGACGCTGACGGCTTTAGGCATGGACGGGTCGGTGTGGGGCGGCGACGGCGTGTTGAAATCCTGATCATGGTCTGCATGTAGCAACCGTGTAGGAGAGATTCGTGGCTATCAGCGTGTTTGACTTGTTTAAGATCGGCATTGGTCCGTCCAGTTCGCATACCGTCGGGCCCATGCGTGCGGCGGCACTGTTCAGTGGCGCGCTGAGCGAACGGCGTTTGCAGGAACGCACCGCGCGGGTATTGGTGCGCCTGTACGGTTCGTTGTCGGCCACGGGCATCGGTCATGGCAGTGACCGGGCGGTGATCATGGGCCTGATGGGCGAGTGGCCTGATCAGATCGACCCGAGCAGCATTGAGCCGCGTATTACTGCGCTATTGGAAAGTGGTCAATTGCAGCTCGGCGGGCGACTCAGCATCGCCTTCGATTGGTCGCGCGATATGTTGCTGCTGGACGAGAACCTGCCTTACCACCCCAATGCGATGACTCTCAGTGCATTTGCCGAAGACGACAGCCTGCTGCACGAAAATACCTATTACTCGGTGGGCGGCGGTTTTGTGGTGGATGCCGAACAGGCCGCCAGCGGCCAGCTGGATCAGGATCACACCCAGTTGCCTTACGACTTCTCCAGTGGCGACGAATTGCTGCGTTTGTGCAAGGAGCATGGCCTGCGGGTGTCCGAGCTGATGATGGCCAACGAAAAGGCCTGGCGCAGTGAGGCGGAAATTCGCAGCGGTCTGATGCGCCTGTGGCAAGCCATGCGCGACTGCGTCGAGCAGGGCATGAAGCATGAAGGCATCCTGCCCGGCGGGCTCAACGTCAAGCGGCGCGCGGCCAAGCTGCACCGCAGCCTGCAGGAAATGAGTAAACCCAATGTGATCGGCTCGACCCTGAGCGGCATGGAGTGGGTCAACCTGTTTGCCCTGGCGGTCAACGAGGAAAACGCCGCCGGCGGGCGCATGGTCACCGCACCGACCAATGGCGCGGCGGGCATCATTCCGGCCGTGCTGCATTACTACGTGCGCTTCAGCCCGGCGGTGAGCGAAGAGAACGTGGTCGATTACCTGTTGGCTGCCGCCGCGGTGGGCATCCTGTGCAAGAAGAACGCCTCGATCTCCGGCGCCGAAGTCGGCTGCCAGGGCGAAGTCGGTTCGGCCTGCGCCATGGCGGCGGCGGGATTAGCGGAGATTCTAGGGGCGACGCCTGGGCAGGTGGAAAACGCCGCCGAAATTGGCCTGGAACACAATCTTGGGCTGACATGCGACCCGGTCGGCGGGCTGGTGCAGGTGCCGTGCATCGAACGCAACGCGATTGCGGCCGTAAAGGCGATCAACGCCGCACAGATGGCCTTACGTGGTGACGGTGAGCATTTCATTTCACTGGACCGGGTGATCCGCACCATGCGCGACACCGGCGCTGACATGCACGACAAGTACAAAGAAACCTCGCGCGGTGGGCTGGCGGTTAGCGCTGTTGAGTGCTGAGTGTCTGTTTACGAGTGGCTGCGCGTCGTACCTGCTGGTTTTAGACCCGGCGCGGAGGGGCTTATTTGAGTGCGCCGCAAGCGCTGCGCACGATTGCGGTGCATAGTTGAACGATGCAGCGGATAAGGCGGCGCAACGCTGCTGAATATGGCCTGACCGCAGGTTCGTTACCACGCCGGTTTTACCCTGCGTAGCGGGGTGACAAGGCACTTGCCTGGAAGTGCTACCGAAATGCTCAAACCCTCGTCAGCCAAGGGCTTGCGGTCGTAAACAGAATGCTTCTGTCGCTCCTGCCAACGCCTAGTGGCGCATGCCCTGAATGAACCTTAATGTTTTTAATTGAACGACCAGTCAATATAGGCACGGCCTTTGCGTTGTACTGTCTATCGATCTGGCGTTATGCAGTTCCAGAATCATAAGAAGAGCCGGTGCTATAAAGGCTCAACACCGTGTTTTACCTTTGCGTGAGGGTTCACCTGATGCCACAGTTCAATCAAGGGGCACAACCCCTGAGCCGTGTTCCCCAGTCCATCGGCTTTCTTCTGCTCGATAATTTTACCCTGATCTCCCTGGCTTCGGCGGTCGAGCCCTTGCGCATGGCCAACCAGCTTTCCGGTAAGGAACTGTACCGCTGGCATACCCTTAGCCATAACGGTTTACCGGTAAGTGCCAGTGATGGTTTGCACATTACCCCTGACACCAACCTAGCTGACGCGCCGCTTCTGGATGCAGTGATTGTTTGCGGTGGCGTAAACATTCAACAAAGCGTTAACCGGGAGCACATACAGTGGCTGCAAAGTCAGGCACGCCATGGTGCACAGCTGGGAGCGGTATGCACCGGCAGTTGGGCGCTAGCTAAGGCCGGGCTGCTTGATGGCTTCGATTGCAGTGTGCATTGGGAGTGCTTGGCTTCAATGCAGGAATCTTTCCCGCGCGCTGGGGTGAGCACGCGGTTGTTCTCGATTGATCGCAATCGCCACACCAGCTCCGGCGGCACCGCGCCGATGGATATGATGCTGCATGTGATCGGCCGCGAACATGGCCGCGAACTGGCTGCGGCGATTTCCGAAATGTTTATCTATGAGCGAATCCGTAACGAGCAGGACCATCAGCGGGTACCGCTCAAGCACATGCTCGGTACCAATCAGCCGAAGCTGCAGGAAATCGTCGCGTTGATGGAGGCCAATCTGGAGGAGCCGCTCGACCTCGATCAACTGGCGCTGTTTGTTGATGTATCGCGTCGCCAGCTGGAGCGTTTGTTCCAGAAATACCTGCACTGCTCGCCGTCACGCTATTACCTCAAGTTACGTCTGATTCGTGCGCGTCAGCTACTCAAGCAGACCTGCATGTCGATCATTGAGTTGGCTTCGGTGTGTGGCTTTGTCTCCACGCCGCATTTCTCCAAATGCTACCGCGAGTATTTCGGAATTCCTCCGCGCGATGAGCGCGCGGGTCATCAGGGCGGTAATGTGCTCGGCGTGCTACCGATGCCGGAAGACCTGATGCGTCCCTCGACGTCCTCGGCCATGGCTGCGCTAACTCGCGCCCAAGGCGAGTCGACTTTCGCCAGCGTCAGGCTGTAAGGGGTGGTCGGCGACGCTGTAACGGCGAGCGTTTAATCGCTTGTCGTTACAGCGGTCACGCCGACAGTTTGATAGGCAGCAGGTCAGGTTAAACCACAACGCCGCACTGGCTCCGAGAGCCAGTGCGGCGTTTTAATCAGCGTAATTTGCGGTGCGTCGCCCCTAGTAATCGATGGCTACATCACCCTGCGGCACGCTGCAGCACGACAAGATATAACCCTCGGCCACATCTTCGTCGGTAATCCCGCCGTTGTGCTCCATGGTCACCTCTCCGGCGGTTTTCATTACCTTGCAGGTGCCGCAGATGCCCATGCCGCAGGCCTTGGGGATATGTAGGCCGAGCTTGGCGGCGGCGGCGTGTACGGTTTCGCCTGGGTCGACGCGAATGCTCTTGCCGGTGCTGGTGAATTCCACCTGGTGTTGATCCGCCAGCGGTACCGGATCGGCATCGGCGGCTTCGGCGGCCAGTTCCTTGGCTTCTTCACGGATATCGGCCGGCGTCGCCCCGAAGGATTCCTCGTGATAGCGCTGCATGTCGAAGCCATTGATTTCGAGTAGATGCTTGACCGCATTCATGTAAGGCGTTGGGCCGCAGCAGAAGATTTCTCGCTCTAGATAATCCGGCGTAATCAGCTCTAGCATCTTCTGGTTTAGGTAGCCGCGGTAGCCGGCCCAGGCTTCGCCCAGGCCATGCTTTTCACAAATCACATGCAGACTGAAGTTGTTGATCCGCGCGGCCATGTGCTCCAGCTCGCGGTAGAAGATGATGTCCTTGGGCGAGCGCGCGCTGTGCACGAACACCATGTCGACATTGGCGTTGGTGTCATAGAACCAGCGTGCCATCGACATCACCGGGGTGATGCCAACACCACCGCTGAGGTAGAGCACTTTGTCGGCGGGAAAGTCGATGGCGTTGAACAGCCCGAC
>JAWWDH010000154.1:0-7606 GCA_033720015.1 Pseudomonas sp. | reverse complement strand
CTCAGGCGCTCTGAGGCCAACATTTCAATGCGAAGGTCTTCGAGCTCGTCCTGCATGGCTTGAAAGGCTTCAATGCCCATCAGCACTGCGGCTGGCTCGTTGTCCTTAAAGACAACCAGGTGAGATTGCTCCCCGCTGGTGACACTCTTTAGATTTGCGCCAAAATTTCTGGCCATCGCCGTGGCAGACACCGCCTGATCAGCTCGTGCTAGGAGTACGGTCATTGAGATCCCTTGCCCCTGGTTACAGGGCGCGATGATTACGGGCATCAACAAAATACCCGGGACGGCTAGGCTTGGTGACGCTGCTGGTCTTCGGCTAGCCATAGATCTTGTTCCTGAAGCGTCTACCCGTATAAAGTCCGCTTACCTTTTTGGTGATCTCGATGATGCCAGCACTCAAAGAAACGCAACGTCGCTCCCACGTGGCCCATGTCCAGGCCACCAACAACCTTGCGGGCGCTCGCATGAGCTCTTACATGTCCTCGAAAATGGCTGACTATGTGAAGGGCCGCATTTCCTCGGCTGAACTTGTAGCCGCCGCAAAAGCTCGCTACGGAATCCATGACTGAGTAAGTCAATCCCTTCTACACCATGGCCTTCACGGCCCTCTCTATGGCCCAGGCTGTGTAAAACGCTGGCACCGACCTTGCTGTGATTTGATGGATTCAAATCAGCGTGGGATGCCGATGAAGCGTTTCATCCAAGGGGAGTATCGGGGCCAAAGCGCGCTGCTTCCCGAGAGCCTGGATGACTATGTGGCGGACACCAACCCGGTACGGGTAGTCGATTTTTCGTCGATGAACTCGACCTTGGCCAGCTGGGCTTCGATGGTGTCGTCCCGGCTGAAAGCCAATGTTAGAGCCAGCGGCGAACCTGGGTTTGATAAACCGAATACTCGCTGCCGAACAGAGATATCAGAGCACGCTCCTCGGGCCTGATCTGGAAGCGATTCATATACAGCACAAACCCCAGTACCCCAAACAAGGCAAATGGCGAGGCCAAGTAGCAGGCCCAGGCCAGCAGCAACAGGGCAAAGCCGACGTACATCGGGTTGCGTGAGTATTGATAGATACCCGAGCGCACCAGTGCCGATGCGGTTTCAGGCTTCAGCGGATTGACGGTGGTCTGCGCCTGCCTAAACGACAGGACGCCGGCCACGCTGAAGCAAACGCCAACGGCCACCACTAGCAGCGCCACCAGTACCCGCACTGAGTGCGCCAGGTCGAGGCCCGGCACATAGCGGGCGGCCAGCCACATCAACAACCCGAACAGAGCGGTCACAACTGGCGGGGGTATCTTGTTTTCCAGTGCTCGCATAAAAACTCCCGATAAAGCAGCCACGGTGTTTGTGCCAGTCTTTGTGTTTAGCGTACCTTTTGCAGTTCGCTCTGTACCAACTCCAGCAGAGGCTCAGGCCCGAACTTCGTCAGCAGCTTGCCGTTGACGAAGAAGGTGGGCGTACCTTGAATTCCGACTTTCTTAACGTCCGCTGCGTCTTTGGCCAGGATCGCGTCGATTTCGGGCGAGTTCATCGTTGCGCGGGCCTTCTCGACATCCAGGCCAACTGCTGCTGCTGCCTCCCAGGCTTTCTGCGCTTGCGCGTCGTCATGCCACAGTGGCTGGGCCTCCAGCACGGCTGCCAGCACAGGCTCGTAAAGCCCCTGTATGCGCGCAGTCTCCAGCAGGCGAACGGCCTCTTCCGAGCCTTTATGGAACAGTACATAGCGCACGACCAGGCGCACGTCCTGCGGGTATTGCGCCATGATTTGCTTCACGTAGGGGAAGAACGCCCGGCAGCTCTCACACGAAGGGTCGAAGAACTCGACGATGGTGACCGGTGCGTTGATCGGCCCAAGGGTTGGCGAGTGGAAACGCACCAAGGAGCTGCTCGCCTGAGTGACTGCCTGAGTCTCCTGGGGCGCGGAAAACCGCTGGTAGAGCACTGCGGCGGCGATAAATCCGGCAATGGTCACAGCGCTGATGGTCAGCACGAGGGCGCGTCTATTCATACAAGGGTTCTCCGGCGAATCAGGGCAAGAAGCATGACGATGGCGGTGAAAACCACCAGGGAAAGCAGCGGCAGCGGCACGCTACCGAAGATCAGCATGTCGGCCCCGGAACAGGAGGTTCCGGCGCTACACGGTTTTAGGTCTTCCGGGATCACCCCTATAAACAGCAGACAATGGTACAGGGCGATCACCCAGCCGATAACGGCCAGGGGCAAGGCGTACAGCCAAACGGAGAAGTCGGCGCGGTAGCAGGCGATAGTCAGCATCACTGCCAGAGGGAACATGAAAATCCGCTGGAACCAGCACAACACGCACGGGGTTTTGCCCATGACTTCGCCGATAAATAAGGCGGCCACGGTTGCGGCCACGGCCAGCAGCCACGCGGCGAGTAATAAACTCCAGGGATTGGCGGAGGGATGCACCTGCTCATTCATGCTTATCTACTCGTCCTTTTCCTTGGTTGGGGATGGCACGTTAGCGAGCCTACAGCAGCTGTCGATTGGCTTTGTGTTACAGCATGCGTCCTGCGCAGGCACTGGCTGACAGGCAGTGATCGATCCGGTTGGTGTTGCGACTAGGGGAGCACAGCAACTATCGACCTTGGCGGTTAATCTTGATGACGGATCTCTCATTAAAGCCGGACTGGCAACTCCAACTTGAATCGCATCGGGATTTCTAAACACGTTCCACGCTGTTCTGAGGCGATGGTCAATGACGGTGGCTTTTCCCGACATGGGTGTGGCCATCGTCCGGAAGCGCACTGACACCGCCAGTGGTATTCAGGCGCTGGAGGATTCCACACTCATCTACGCCACGCTCAGAGGAACAGCGGTGTCGTAACTCAATCAGCTGTTGTTGCAGCGCCAACAGGCTGGTCACGCGTGCTTGCACATGCTCAATGTGCTCATCCACTAAGCTATTTACACCCTCACAGTTTTCCTCTGGCCGATCCATCAGCGCCAGCAGGCTTCTGATCTCGTCCAGGGTCATGTCCAGCGTTCGGCAGTTGCGAATGAACGTAAGCCGCTCAAGGTGCTCACTGCTGTAAAGGCGGTAATTACCCTCGCTGCGAGCCGGAGCCGGCAACAGCCCCTCGCGCTCGTAATAGCGAACCGTTTCAACTTGGCAATCGGCAAACTTGGCCAGCTCTCCAATTTTCATGAATACCTCTTCGACAAACGCTTGACCCTGTAGTGGCTTCAGGGTGTTCACTCTGCACAACTGATCAATGAGGATACCCCCATGGCTGGCTGCTGCAGTGATGAACACAAACCTGAAGCGGTTTCAAAGGATGTCTGCTGTGACCCCAATGAGGCGATTAAGTGCTCCTCCGCTACAGCCTCAACGGTAAATGCCCTAGCTGGCTCCAGGCTCAGCAGCTTTCGCATTGCGCAAATGGACTGCCCTACCGAACAGACGCTGATTCAGGACAAGCTGAGCAAGCTCGCAGGCGTTGATAAGCTCGACTTCAACCTGATCAATCGCGTTCTTGGGGTATGGCACAGCTTGCCGTCGACCGCGCCTATCGAAGCGGCGATCTCGTCCCTGGGAATGCAGGCAGAACCGCTATCTACTGAAGGGCAAGCCCGCATCAAAATCGAACAGATGGACTGCCCAACGGAAGAAAAGCTGATCCGCGACAAGCTGTCCTCACTCCCTGGCATCAGCGAGTTGGAATTCAACCTGATTCAGCGCGTACTGACGATTCGCCACACAGCAGATGCACTGCCAACAGCACTGGCCGCTATTCGCGACCTTGGTTTCACGCCAGTGGTTGAAGGGGCAGCGACATCAGACGAAGGCACGCAAGGAACCCCGCGCAAGAAGGCCTGGTGGCCTTTGGCGCTATCGGGTGTGGCTGCTGTATCGGCTGAAGTGATCCACTTTGCCGAGCTTGCTCCGGAGTGGGTTGTGGCTGGCGTGGCGCTGCTCGCCATCCTGCTGTGCGGCCTGACGACTTATAAGAAGGGCTGGATCGCGCTGAAGAACCGCAACCTGAACATCAATGCGCTGATGAGTATCGCGGTGACCGGTGCGGTGCTGATTGGGCAATGGCCAGAAGCGGCCATGGTCATGTTCCTCTTTTCTGTCGCCGAGTTGATCGAAGCGAAGTCGCTGGATCGGGCGCGCAATGCCATCCGCGGCCTGATGGATCTGACCCCTGAGCGCGCCACGGTGCAGCAGATCGATGGTACATGGCTTGAAGTTGACGTTAAAACCATCGCCGTAGGCGCATTGGTCAGGGTAAGACCGGGCGAACGAATCGGTCTCGACGGCGAGGTTACTTCCGGCAACTCCACCATCAACCAAGCGCCCATCACGGGGGAAAGCCTGCCCGTAGAGAAAATCATTGGCGACCCGGTTTTTGCAGGAACCATCAACGAAGCCGGCTCCCTGGAGTACCGCGTCCTAGCCGCCGCTGCCAACACCACGCTGGCACGTATCATTCACGCGGTCGAAGAGGCGCAGGGGTCACGTGCGCCGACCCAGCGCTTTGTCGATCAATTCGCCAAGGTATACACCCCTGTCGTATTCCTATTCGCCCTAGCTATCGCCATTGTGCCGCCACTCTTCATGGCCGAGCCCTGGTACGACTGGATCTACCGTGCCTTGGTGCTGCTGGTGGTCGCCTGCCCTTGCGCCTTGGTCATCTCGACGCCCGTCACCATTGTCAGTGGCCTGGCAGCGGCGGCGCGTAAAGGCATTTTGGTCAAAGGCGGCGTCTATCTGGAAATCGGTGGCAAGCTTGGCTTCCTGGCACTCGACAAAACCGGAACCATTACTCATGGCAAGCCGGTACAGACCGATTACATGCCGTTGGTTGGACAGGACTCAGAACTCTACCGTACACATGCTGCCAGCCTCGCCAGTCGCTCTGACCACCCGGTTTCGCAGGCAATAGCCAAGCATGCCACTGAGAATGGCCTGACGTTTGCTGCCGTTGAGGGATTCGAAGCCCTATTGGGTCGAGGTGTTCGAGGCACCATCGAAGGCATAGATTTCCACCTGGGTAACCACCGCCTGGTGGAGGAGCTTGGCCTCTGCTCACCCGAGCTGGAAGCGACGCTGGAGCGTCTCGAACGCCAAGGTAAAACAGTGGTGGTGCTGTGCAATCCGCAGCGTGCCATTGCCCTGTTCGCCGTTGCCGATACCGTCAAGGACTCTAGCCGCCAGGCAATCGAGGAGCTTCATGCGCTTGGCGTGAAGACCACGATGCTGACCGGCGATAACCCGCACACCGCAGAAGCCATCGCACAGCAGGTGGGCATCGACGAAGCACGCGGCAATCTCCTGCCAGTCGACAAGTTGCAGGCTATTGAAGCATTGCAGGCGCGCGGCTACGTTGTAGGAATGGTCGGCGATGGCATCAACGATGCGCCGGCGTTGGCGAAGTCCGAAATCGGGTTCGCCATGGCCGCCGCCGGCACGGACACGGCCATCGAAACAGCGGATGTGGCCTTGATGGATGACGACCTGCGCAAGATCCCGGCCTTCATCCGCCTGTCTCAACAGACCGCCGTCATCCTCAAGCAGAACATCGTGCTGGCGTTAGGGATCAAGGCCCTGTTTCTCGCCATTACCCTAACGGGGCAGGCGACGATGTGGATGGCCGTCTTTGCCGACATGGGCGTCAGCCTGCTGGTGGTGTTCAACGGCCTGCGCCTGCTTAAAAAGTAGGATCGGAGGATTGAAGATGAAAGCAGCATTGCAACTCGCAATTGAACAAGCCTTTCAACAGGCCGAGCACGCCATGCAGGAGAGGCGTAATACCGATGCCTTTCAATGGCTGGAGCGCGCGCACATCCTGACTCAACGCCAGCCCTTGCTGCACGCCAGATCACACTGTCTGATGCTCACGCTCGGTTGGCAGATTGGCGATTATCGCGAGGTGGCCGGGCAAATACCGCGCATTTTCGCGGCCTTGTTGTTCTCCAAAATCTGGGTGCCCATTGGCAATACAGGCCGCTCCAGAGTCAGTGCGTTCAAGCCCATGCCGGTTCCTGAAGAACTCCAGGCCTTGCTTGCGAGCGATGAGCAAAACCCATCCAGTCGGTGATTGTGTCCATGCAAGTCGATCTCGCCACCCAGCTGCCGTGCACACTTGCAGAGGTGATCGCCCAGGTGCGCACACCACGCCTGCTGCGTCAGGGTGCTTCACCCTTATTGAGTTTCAGCCCGCTGGCTCCGGCTGAGTTTCCTGATACCTGGAGCGAGGGCACCTACTGGGTCAAGCTGAAGTTATTCGGCGTACTTCCCATTGGCCGTCAGGCGATTGTGATTACCTACCCGCAGATGGAAAACGCTCAGACCTTCATGCTTAGAGACAACGGCTACAGCCCGCTGATCAGCAAGTGGGATCACCTCATTACGGCACAAGAGGTCAACGGCGGAACGCTTTACCGGGATAGCGTGACCATCAAGGCGGGCATCCTCACTCCGTTTGTCTGGCTATTTGCGCGCCTGTTCTACGCCCACCGTCAGCGCCGCTGGGCAACCTTGGCGGCAAATGGGTTTAACTACGGAAACTCTCAGCCGCTGTAGTAATCGCCCCTTGCTAGGTTCTTGGCCGCATCAACCAACTCTTCGTCTGGTAAGCGCTGAGCCCATGGCTATTCACACCCATGCGGTCACAGTTCCATGCACCATTACTGCCATGAGCTGGAATATACGCAGTGCGCCTGCCAGCTCCAGCTCGTCAGCGAAATGCTGGCTTACACGGCGGGAGTGAGCAGCATGCCCGAATCACGCAAGGTGATTCGGGTGGACGCTTACGAGCATCCAAACAAGATCAACCGGCGTCACCCCAGTCGGCTTGTCACATCAGCCCGGCGCTATCGATCTATTTGAGTGCACCGTCCGATGAGCTGGCAGTCGTGATCATTCGGCCTGATCAACGCTGGAGCTCTTTCGACCTACCCGTCGGACTCTTTTGAAAATCTGCATTTAAATGTCGCTTTAAGACAACTTTTATTGCCGCCTTGTGAAGATTACAGAATTGTAATTTTCCAATCATCTTCAAGTTATCTTCAGCTTGCAAGGATAGGGCTCAGCTCCCCAAAGGCGCAGAGCGCTTGAGGGTGCAATACCTATAAGAACGCCATGGCGAAAACTAGACTAATAACTGCCAATTATAAAGGAGCAATAAATGCTTAATAAAACCAAACTATCCCTTGCAGTATTTTCGGCGATTGTCAGTGCAGCTCCGCTCATGGCGGCCGCAGAAGAGCAAGCCGAAGGTTTTGTAGAAGGTAGCAGTTTCAATATTCTCAACCGTAACTTCTACATGAACCGTGACTTCCGTAAAGGCCAGTCAAGCCCCACGGACAATGGTTACACTGAGGTATGGGCTCACGGGATCATTGGTAAGTTTGAGTCGGGCTTTACCCAAGGCACGGTAGGGTTCGGTATTGATGCCTTCGCCATGCTCGGCCTTAAACTGGATACCGGCGATGGTCGTTACGGCCCAGGTGGCACCGTCAATATGCTTCCTGTAAATAGTGACGGCGAAGCTGAAGACGATTACTCCAAAGTTGGCGGTGCAGTAAAAGCCCGAGTACTCGACACCGTTGTCAAAGTGGGTGATGTCTTCCCCAT
>JAWWDH010000153.1:0-7677 GCA_033720015.1 Pseudomonas sp. | reverse complement strand
CGGTGAGCGAAAACACCCGCGTTGGTCTCCGTGCTGGTTATGCTAATAGCACAATGGCCGGAAACAACTCCTGTGGTGAGACCACAATCGACTCTTACCAGCTGACGGGCTATCTCAATTACACCCCAGGTCCCTGGTATGTACAGGGCGCTTTGACTGCCGGGGTGGATCGTTATGACGGGGAACGTCAGATCAGCTTTCCAGGTGTTAATCGCGTGGCTAAATCTGAATACGATGGGCAGCAGTACACGGCTTTGGTCTCGGCCGGAAAGCATTTCTACTTTGACCAGGAAGTTACTGTTACCCCCTTCGCTTCATTACAGACGTCACTTCTCAAGGTTGACGGTTATAACGAACGTGGTGCCGGTGGCTTGAATCATCGTGTGGATGACCAGGATTACAACCTGACTCAATCAGGCGTGGGCGTGAAGGTCGAGCGTGTCATTCGATCCGGCGCCAGCACCTATTCCCCTGAGGTTCATGTCAAATGGTTGCATGATTTCAGCGATACCACCACTGAGCAGACCGCAGTCCTCACCGGCGGCGGATCGGCATTTAACGTGGAAGGCATAGAGCAGGATCGGGATCTGTATAATGTCGGCGCAGGCATTACCTTCCTGTCCTGCAATTGCGATAACAGCTCTTGGACGGTCAAGGGGCAGTACGACTATAAGTGGAATGACAGCGACTACTCGTCAAATCAATTGTCACTTATAGCAAGTCTCAAATACTAATAGGCTCTTGTTGGAGGCGGTTTATGATCGTGCTGCGCGATGTTGTCGCGTAGCTCATCACGAACAGTTGAATACGAAAGTGGGGGCGCCGGGCGGTGGAAATCGAGGTCGGCCAGCGCCCGACCGCCTCTCAACTTTCCAGAACAAACACCCCAGCCTGCGACGCCGGGCTGAGCCAGTAGCGATCCAGTTACCAGCCGTCCTCTGCGTCGGGCTGTAGGCAATAAGAAATCACGACTAAAGAGCGGTCGCTCTACTTTTAAACAGTGGTCTGTCTCCGAGGTTTCTGAGGTTTCCTAGTTTGGCGTTCTAGAGCCCATAAAGTTTAAATAATTGTCTTCGAAGTATTTTTCGCTTATTGGCTTTGTTGTCTCTTGTCCTGTTGCTTTGTTGATTATGGCTACATGTCCTGATTTTGATTCGTAGTCATAACTAGCTGAGTGCAGTTCTTTAGCTAGTATTTTTTTAGCATGATAAATGCAACAGCCGTCTTTTGATGCCGACGTTATGATTTTCTCACTATGAATAATTTTTGGGTTGACTAAGTGACTTATTTCCGATGAGGAGGTTACATACTTTCCGGTTGAGACATCGTACTCAAAATATATGAACGAACTATTTCCTCCTGCCTCAAGCTCAAGAATACGCATGTCAGGGTAGCCGTCGAACGTAAAATCTTCAAAAATAATTAGCGTTGACTGCTCCAATGTCGGAATGTCTATGTTTTGATTTGTGCCATTTTTGAAGATGATGGACAAAGCTCTATTCATAGTGTCTTGCTCTAAAATATTGATTTCTTTAACTATGGCTTCGTGTGATTTGCTTAAGGCTTGAGCATGAACCTTATGGATTTTCCCTTTGAGTTCCCATGTTCCTCTGATGGTGCCTTCTTTTATATCTGCGTCAATATATGCCTCGCCATTGATCGTTTTTTCTATAAGCAATAGTTTTGAGCCTGAAGTGCTTCCATGTAGAGCGATTGGCGTCTTATACCTAGTGTAGAAATAGCTCCCAAGTACCTTGTCCCTTGTAGTGCTTAAGGTCATAAATATATTTTGATTGGCAAGGGTTCCGCTATAGGCGATAGTTTCATTTATTTCTAGAGTCTCTGCTAAGCAGTTGAATGGCAGAGTAAGTATTAAAGAAAGAATGGCTTTTTTCATGGTATTATCCCAAGTGCATTTTTAGCTCGATTTAGCATTAGCGATCGATGGTGCATATTGTTGGGTTCTTTTGGTCGGGTTGGGTAAAACGGATTAGCTTGGACCTGCCATCCATTTATATAAACTGAGACCCAGAACAAATCATCTGCATCAGCTACGGTGTTTAGTTTTGGCTTTAGCTTGGCCCAGTAATAACCGGAGGCGAGCGCAGCTAACTCAGGACTTATAGATAGTTGTTCAGCTTTGTCTGTCGAGGATGTTATATCTAATGCTGCGTGTTTCGGTAAGGTTTTAAGGTATGCTTCGCACGCAGAATAGTTGGCGCGACCTGTAACTTGGAGGAGGCCCCGCCCTTTAAATAGTGAACCGTCACCCAGTTGACTATTGCCTAAGCTCGCTCTGCCTTCATATTGTGCTCCTGAGCTTAATTCTTCTGAAAATTTTAACTCTCCAGTCTCATGTCCTACTTGAGCTAAAAAATGAGCAATTCTGAGTGGGGTATTTATTTCAAATGTATTTAATGTGTGGTTAATTGGGAGGAGGTATTTGTCTATTGTTTCTTCTGAAGCGGATAGCATTATTGCTGCGAGCACTTCTCTTGAAACAAGTAGCTGTTTTTGTGTGTGTAGGGTTGCAATCAACCCAATAGGCTGAAAATGCCACGCCTTCCCATCCCCACTAACCCCATGCTTGCCCGCCAGCTCCTTCCACCAGCTCAGCTTCTCGATTCGCTGTTTTTCTATGTCCCAGATCGGATTCGGCTTGCCTGGCTCTTCTGCCAGCAGTGGGTCGAGTTCATCCCATTTGCTTTTGTTCCAGAACCACTCGCTTTCGTATTTGGTGATCAGTTGGCCGAGGACTTGTGCGTGCCAGGGTTTGCCGAGGGCTGTGCAGATTTCTGCGCTGGTCAGTACGCCGTCCTTGTCGGTGTCGACTATGTCGTAGAGGCGGGCGATGGCCAGGATCGGGCCGCCGTCGGCCTTGCTGATTTGGGCGCGGTAGTTTTGTTTTTCGTCGTCGCTCAGCATGCCTCGGGCGTTGAAGGTGTAGGCCAGTTTCTCGACCGGTGTACCGGTGTCTTCGATGCACTGGAAGTCTGGCCATTCCCAGGGGCTGTGGCGCGTGGTGATCAGGTCCTGCTCGGCTAGCCAGCCGTTGATGGGGTTGCCATCCTTGTCTGTGAACAGCCCGTCCAGACGCCACCAGTGGGTGGTCTGAGGAGTGTTGCTGCCGGCCACGGCTGTGCTGACTTTGATTTTGCTGGCCGCCGGTAACCCGTCGAGCAAGGCTTGAGGAATGATCAGGTCGACGCCGATCCGGTTGCCGGCGTCGCTTGGTTTGGGTGGGTTATCGGCCTTGATATCGTCACGGTGGGTGATCAGCCGGCTGGCGTCCTCGTGGACTTTAAGCAGGGTTTTCTCGGTATCTGGCAGGGTACGGGCCCAGGCTTGGCTTTTGCTGATAAAGCCGGGTACGTCTTCGCAACTGAATACTTCCAGATGCAGCAAAGGCTGCGCTGCGCCTTTGTAGTTCTGATAGGTGCCCAGGTGACCTATCAGGTCACCGGCCTTGATCGAGATGGCTGGGTCCAGCACCACCACGCTGTCCTTGGCTTTGGGCTCACCCAGTGCCTTGAGCAGTTTGGAGGCAACAAAACCAGGCAGGTTACCTGCGTCGTCTGGCGTCAGGGCTGGCTCGGCTGCGCCATCGATCGGCTCCGCTGCCCCGCTGACGATGGATACCAACTTGCAGAAGTCGCCTTCTGCGCTGCCGATTGTGATCTGGGTACCTTTGGGCAGCACGGCCAATTTGCTTGCGTTGGCTGTAGGCTCGGCACGTACATTGAGGCCCTGGTCTTTGGTGTCGACGATGTAGGTTGCTGCGTCCCAGAACCCCGGCCGGGGAAGATCCGCTTTGGCCTTATAGCTCGCCCAGTCCTGCAGGTGCATATACAGGCTGTAGACGGTCAATGTGGGAGGAGCCTGTTCGCTGGCTGTTGATGTCCCGTTGCTGGGCTGAGGGGGCTGAAGCCTATGCTTGACCAGCACAAAACCCGTGGAAAATGGCACGCGCTTTATCTGCGGGATGGCCTCGGTGTACTCGCTGATCGGATAGGTCTCGTTGACTCGATAGGCGATCACCTCGCCATCGGCGATACAACGCACGCTGGACTGGTCGAAGACCGCGGCGGTGCCTTTATCGAAATGTACGCCGCCATGCCACAGGCCGTTCTCGCCGGTGGGGTAGTAGCCATCGTTGGCCTTGGCCATATTGATCAGGTACTGCAGCGGGTTGATCGCCGCGCCGGTATTTGCAAACGGATACGCCCAATTGATTGCTTTGCTGTCTGCCATGCTGTGAATTCCTAATCCTTGTTTGCGGGCGTGATGGCGGCCCGCGCTTGATCCCTGTTAACCGGAGAAGTTGAGCATGCGTTTGCGTTTGGTCGGTGCACTGATCAGTTCGTTCCCTTGCGCCTGCTCCAACACATCGCCCGCCTTGTTGCTATCGGCCGCTCCCGGCAGCACCGGTGGTTTGATGCCGATACCCGAGCCCTTGCCCGGCGCGCCGCCGGCGTTGATTTTCGCCAGTGGGCCGCGGAGGGTGATGCCGCCGGGGTCGAGTTTTATAAAGCTGCCGCCGGCTTTGAGGGTCAGTTCGACACCGGCTTCGATGACCATTTTTTGCCCGGCTTTGAGGTGGATCTCGCGGCCGGCTTTGGTCAGTTGGGCGGTGCCGAGTTTGATGTGTTGGTTCTGGCCGACACTGAGGTGGTCGTCGGGTTTGACTTCGACTTTACGGTCGGCTTTGACAGTCAGGTGTTCTTCGGCTTTGAGCTCGGTAAAGCTGTTGGCTTCGACTGTGTCGTGGCGTTCGTTGCCGACACGGATTTTCTGGTCGTGCTCGATGTTTTCGTCCCAGTCGCGCTCGGCGTGCAGGTAGATCTGCTCCTCGCCCTTTTTGTCTTCGATGCGCAGTTCGTTGTAGCCGGCGCCGCCCGGTGAGCTGAGGGTCTTGAACAGGCTGCGGGTCTTGTTCGCCGGCAGGTCGTAGGGAACGACGTGTTCCTTGTGGTACAGGCAGCCGGTGACCAGCGGTTGGTCGGGATCACCTTCGAGAAAGGTGATCAGTACTTCCATACCGATGCGTGGGATGGCGATACCGCCGTAGTTGTCGCCGGCCCAGCTGTTGGAGACGCGCAGCCAGCAGCTGGTCTTGTCGTCGGCCTGGCCGTGGCGGTCCCAGAAGAATTGCACTTTGATCCGGCCGTATTCGTCGCAGTGGATTTCTTCGCCGGCGGGGCCGGTGACCACGGCGCTCTGGCTGCCGAGCACGCGCGGTTTGGGGTGCGCCAGCGGTGGGCGGTAGGGGATGTCCCAAGGGGTGGCGGTGAAGCGGTTGCGGTAGCCTTGGTGGAAGTCGGAGTCGCTTGTCCCCTCACCCCAGCCCTCTCCCCGGAGGGGAGAGGGAGAGGGAGCGCTAGTGATGGACTCTTCCAGCACTTGCGGCTGTTTGCCCTGGTGGATGACTTCGTGCAGCAGCCAGAGGTCGTTGCAGTCCTGGCGGGGATGGTCGGAGAGTTCGAGGAAGTGGCCGCTGAGCAGTTTCGGTTGGTCGCTGCGGCCTTCGGCCAGGCGGTAGTCGGCGCGGTGGCGTTCGAGGTTGCGGTGGCTCAGGTGTTTGCCGCGCGTGCGGTCGGTGTAGCGGCCGGGGTAGTCGTAGTCTTCCAGGTCCGGCAGCGGTTTGGCCTCGGGGTCGCGTTCGGCTTTGAAACCGGCCTCCAGCTGCAGGCGTGGCTTTTCGAAGTCATAGTCACGGCGGCTGGTGCGGCTGGTGCGGGTTTCCAGGCGTACGGCGAAGCGTTTGACCACCGGTTCGTCGGCGGTCATGCCGTTGTCCTGCAGGTAGGCAGTGGGCTGGCCGAGTTTGCCGAAGGCGCTCTGGTCATCGCCGAAGATCAGCACATGGCCCTGCTGGCTGTGCTGGAAGTGGTAGTGGATACCTTCTTCCTCGCACAGGCGCTGGATGAAGTGCAGGTCCGATTCGTCGTACTGCACGCAATAGTCGCGCTCGGGGTAGACCGTCGGGCCGAGCTGAAATTGGTAGGCGTTGGCCTGGATGCCGTGCTCCTGCAACACCTGGGCGACTATCTGCGGCACCGTCAGGTGCTGGAAGATGCGCTGGTTGCTGCGGTGGGTCAGGTAGCTGAGCTGCGGCACCAGGGAGATCTTGTAGCGGGTCAGGCGCTTGCCGGATTCGCCTTGGGCAACCTGGTAGATCAAGCCGTGCACGCCCAGCCCGTCAGGCGTGAAGGCGAGGAAGGCTGGCTGGTGCAGCAGACTTTGCAGGTCGAGGTCCGGCCGCTCGCTGATCAACTCCAGCTCGAAGCGATAGGGTTGGCTGATCGCCTCGCGACCGCTGAACTCGAGCACTTGCAGGTCGTGTTCGAGGCCTTCGATGGTCAGACTGAAGTGGGTTGCATTGGCCGGGTTGAACATGCTGATTTCCTTGTAAAAAATTCATCCATTGATGCTGCATCAGCTGAGATCAACTGCGTCCCAGCCAGCGCGACCAGCGGCTCGGCGGTGGCTGGCGGAACACCGCCAGCAGCTGCGCGCAATCGATGCCGCGCTGCGCCTCCTCGAATGCCAGGGCGGTGCGCAACGCCGGCCAGCAGTGCGCCGGCAGTTGCTCCGGCCGTTGCAGTCGCTTATCCAGTTCCATCGCCTTGGCCTGTTTGGCGCTGAGGCGGCGGAACGGGTGACGGCCGCTGGCCAACTCGTAAAGCACGCAGGCCAGGGCATAGACATCGGCTGCGGCGGTCAGCGGTGCGCCGTCGAGCAGTTCCAGGGCGGCGTAACGCGGAGTCCAGGCGGTAAAGCGGTTGCGGCACAGACGCGGCAGGCCGGGCAGCAGACCTTCCACCGGCTGGCCGAGACCATAGTCGAACAAGCGCAAACCGTCTTCGGCGAGCATCACATTGCTGGGTTTCAGGTCGCCGTGCAGCACGCCCAGGCTGTGCGAATAACTCAGGGCCTCGAGCAGGGCGATGGCGATTTCCTGCAGCTCGCTCCAGGGCAAACCCTCGGGTCGCTCGCAGAGTAATTGATCGAGGGTCAGGCCCTTGAGCAGTTCGAGGATCAGAAAGGCGCGCTGGCTCGGCACATCAACCTCGAAGCCGAACAGGCGCACCACATGGGGATGGGTGAGTCGCGCGGTGAGGGCGAATTCGCTGTAGAGCAGGGCGTTGGCGTCCGGGTATTCGGCGAAGTCGTCACTGAGGGTCTTCAGCGCCACATAGGGTTCGGGGTCGCCGAACTGTTCGCGCAGCAGGTCACGGGCGCGATACACCGCGCCCATGCCGCCGACGCCGAGCAGGCGCTCGATCCTGTAGCGGCCGCCGAGCACCTCCGGCAGTTCGCTGACTACCGGCCTGGGCGCCTTTTCCGCCGGTTTGGCGGCGGTGGCGGCCAGAGCGAAGTAGGTCAGGTCGCTGGCCTCGTCGGTTACCGCTAACGGCTCGTCGAGCAACTGTTCGCTCATCCTTGGCTCCTCATCGGCGGATCACCACCGCACTCAGGTTGTCCCGCGCCGGGCCGTCGAGCACCCGCTGGAACAGGCGATTGAGGGTCAGCTGCGGCGACGGCAGGTTGAGCGCGGCGCCCAATTCGTCGGCCGACAGATCCTGGTAGAGACCGTCGCTGCACAGCAGAAAGGCATCGCCGGGCAGGGTATCCAGTTCGAGAATCTCCAGCTTCAGCTCTTCGCTGGCGCCGATG
>JAWWDH010000152.1:0-7692 GCA_033720015.1 Pseudomonas sp. | reverse complement strand
TTGCTCAGCTATGCCAGGCGCATTCTGAAACTGCATGCCGAAGTGATGAACAGCATGCGCGAGCCGCATATGGTCGGCACCGTGCGCATCGGCACGCCGGATGACTATGTGATGCGCTTTATGCAGGGCATTCTGGTGCGATTCGCCCAATCCTATCCGCTGGTGCAGGTTGAACTGCACTGCGAACCTTCCTTCCAGCTGCTGCTACGCCAGGACCTCGACCTGACCATCGTCACCCGCGAGCCCGGCACTGAAATCGGCCAACTGTTGCGTCAGGAACAACTGGTATGGGCCCAAGCCCGTAACAGTAGCCTGCATGAGCTAGAAACCCTGCCCCTGGCAATGTTCAACTCGCAGTGCTTCTGCCGCTCCTGGGCCTGCAATGGCCTGGATACGCTGGGGCGCAACTTCCGCATTGCCTACACCAGCCCTAGCCTGTCGGCGATCATGGCGGCGGTCAGCGCCGGCCTGGCGATTACCGCCCAACTGCAAAGCCTGATCACTCCCGACTTGCAGATCATCGGCGAAGCCGAGGGATTACCAGCCCTGCCCTCCGCCAGCATCGTACTGCTGCGTAACAGCAACACGCAAAGTCAGGTCACCGAGACCCTGGCCGAGCAGATTGTCGAAGGCTTCAGGCTTTAAACCCCAGCAATAGCGCGCAGAGCAACAGAAAGCCGGTGAATAACCCGCGCAGCACACGCTCGGGCAGCGCATGGGCGCACCTGACACCCCAACTGATACTCAATAGCCCGCCAATCGCCAAGGGAGCCCCAAGCAGCCAGTCGACATGGCCATGCGCGGCATAGGTCGCTAGGGTCACCGCGGTGCTTGGCGCAGCCAGCGCCAGAGACAGCCCCTGCGCGACCACTTGGCTGGTGCCAAATACCAGGGTCAATACCGGCGTCGCCAACACCGCGCCGCCGACACCAAACAGGCCTCCGAGCATGCCGGCAGCACTGCCCAGCAGCGTCAACCAGGGCCAAGGATAACGCAGGCCGACCGCGAGCATGGCCGGCTTGCTGAACAGTCGAGAAACGTTGTAAACCGCCAACAACAGCAGAAAGGCCACGAACCCCAGGCGCATGCGCTCGGCATCCAGGGTGACCGCCCAACCTGCCCCTAACACGGCAAAAATCAAGCTCGTGATGGCCAGCGCCAACGCAGGGCGCCACTCGATACGATTACGCTGGTGATAGCGCCACAGGGCCAGCAGCACATTAGGCACCACCATCACCAGTGCCGTGCCCTGAGCCAGTTGCTGATCCAAGCCAAACAACACGCCCAGCGCCGGGATGGCGACTAGCCCGCCACCAATCCCAAACAGGCCGCCAAGTGTGCCAAGCGCCATCCCGAGCAAGAGGTTCAGTGCAACGTCGAGCAAAGTCATCGTCAGGCTCCATAAAGATGCTGCATAGCCTAGTCATTCGCCACTAGCCGCGAAACGCATAGCAACGCAAAATGGCTATGCCTATTTCGCACAGCTGAGCCAAAGCATGAACCCAGACACCCTGACCGATCAGCTCAGCCTGTTTCTCGACGTGCTGGAAACCGGCAGTTTTTCCGCCGCCGCCCGCCGCCATCCGCTAACGCCCTCGGCCGTAGCGCGGCGCATCGATGCGCTGGAGCGCTCGCTGGGCAGTCATTTGTTCAGCCGCAGCACCCATGCCGTGCGCGCCACCTCTGCCGGCCTGGCCTTTGCCGAGCGCGCCAAGCGCATTCTCGCCGAACTGCACCTGGCCCGCGCCGAGGCAGTGTCACTGAGCAGCGCCCCTGAAGGGCTGATCCGCATCGACGCACCCGCACCGTTCGGCCGCCGACATCTCGCGCCGGCGATTGCCGAGTTTCTCGCCGCCTATCCGGGTCTGGATGTACAACTACGCTTGATCGACAGCTTCGTCGACCTGCATGGCACACATTTGGGCGAAGTCGATCTGGTGCTGCGCATCGGCCCGCTGGCCGATACCCGCTTGGTCGCCACCGCCCTCTCACCGATGATTCGGGTCGTCTGCGCCAGCCCCGCGTACCTGGCAGAGCGTGGTGTACCGCGCACGCCTGCCGAGCTACTTGAGCATGACGGCCTCGATTGGGACAGCCTGGCCCCGCCTTATGCCTGGCGCTTTGAGCAGGACGGCAAACTGCAACTGTGCCGACCCAAACGCCTGCGCATGACCGCCAATAACGCCGAAGCCTTACTGTTCAGCGCCCTCGCCGGCCTGGGTATCGCCCACCTGCCCACTTGGCTGATTAGCGACTACCTGGTTCGCGGCGAATTGCTGCCGCTGTTCTGCGAGAACGGTTTACCCGCGCCCGAGCCCAGCGGTATCTATGCCCTGCGCCTGGAGCGCGAAACCGACTCGCGCAGCCGTTTACTACTGGAGTTTCTCAAAGCGCGCTTTGGCCCCATAGCGCCCTGGGACCTGGCGCTGCAAAGCGGCTTACAGCGCAGCTGAGCGCAAAAACAGCAGGCAGAAAAAATGATCGGGAATCATTTTTAGCGTCGCGCAGCGACGACCCAAAAGGTGGCCGCCATGGATGGCTGGCCATAAAAAAGCCCGACACCAGGTCGGGCTTCTTCTTCTCGCTGTTAAAGCCAGTCTTAGACCGGAGCTTTAGCGCGGGATTTGTACTCGCCAGTACGGGTGTCGATCTCGATCCAGTCGTCGATGTTGCAGAAATCTGCAACCTTAACTTCGGTACCGTTGCTCAGCTTGGCTGGCTTCATTACTTTGCCGGAAGTATCGCCACGGGCGGAACCTTCGGTGTAAGTGATCTGGCGAACGATGGTGGTCGGCAGGTCAACCGAAACCACTTTGCCTTCGAAGAATACGGCTTCGCAGACGTCGGTCATGCCATCAACGATGAACGGCATGACGCTTTCGAGGTCGTCTTTGTTCAGCTCGTACTGGTTGAACTCTTCGTCCATAAAGACGTAGTTCGGCTCGCTGTAGTACGAGTAGGTTACGTTAACGCGGTCCAGGATAACCGGCTCAAGCTTGTCGTCAGCCTTGTACACGGTTTCAGTCGAAGAGCCGCTCAGCAGGTTCTTCAGCTTCATTTTAACGATGGCGCTGTTACGACCGGACTTGGTGAATTCGGCCTTCTGGATCAGCCAAGGCTGGCCGTCGATCAGGGCCACACTGTTGGGCTTCATTTCTTGTGCGGTTTTCATACGAATATCCGGGTTTGGATGGAATTACAGAATTCTTGGCCGCGTATCATAGCCAATTTAGGTAAAACTGCACCAGCGCCTCAGCAAGATCGGCCTGCGAGGCCCGCTCTAGACACCAGCTCTCGGCGTGCTCGGCCTGCTCCGGCCAAATTTTCAGCAGCTGCGACCAGCATTCGCCTATCGCGCCGTTGCTATTCCAGGCAGTCCAAAGACGACTCAGCGCGACTTGCGCATCGGCTGACAAGCCTTCCTTATAGAGCGCTAGAAACGCGTTAAGCTTTTCCAGATGCGCGCCATCGGCCTGCTCATAGATATGCCAGAGCAGCGGCCGCCCAGCCCATTGCGCACGAATGAAAGAATCTTCACCGCGCACCGCATTGAAATCGCAACTCCACAGTAGCCGGTCGTATTGATCCTGCTGGATAAACGGCAACACCTGAATATGCAGCTGACCACGTACACAAGCATCACCGACCTGCAACGCTGGACCGCCCAGCCAACTCTGCAAGCTGGTCAAAATTCGCCCTTCGGGCACCAACAGTTGAACCCGCTGCGGCCCTGCCAACAAGACCTCAAGCCAACGGCCCAAGGCTGCATTCTCGTAGGCAAACAGCGAAATCAGCAGCGCGCCGGCCACTGGCTCAACACCCAGACTGCGCAGAAACTCATCACGCGCACGCTCATCAGCCTGAAATGCGCGCCGTTGCGTCAGCAGCGCACGCTCACGCAGCAAACCACCACTGCCCGGCGTAAACCCTGGAAAGAAGAAAAACTTCGACAAACCGTTGGACTGCATCGAGGGCAATCCATGGCAACCCTCCACCCAGTCCTCGGCACTGAGGTACTCCAGGTTAAGCCAGAGCACTTTGCGCTCACGCCTCACCATCGCCGCGATATAAGCCGCCGGCAGCTCACAGGCAAAGGCCTCAATCACCACGTCCGCCGGCTCCACGGCCAGCCAATCAGCGGGCCAGGCACACACCTCAACACCCTGCTGCATCTGCCTCAACAACTGGCTATCCGCTTGCGGACACAGGCGCACAAACGCCGCCAGATCATCCACCCACAGGCGCACCGCCAGGCCATGCTCGGCCACCAACTGCCGGGCCAGCCGCCAGGTCACGCCGATGTCGCCGTAGTTATCGACAACGTTGCAGAAAATATCCCAAGTCGCGCGCATATACCGCCCCGTTAAATGCCGAACTCGCTGCTTAACGATTCCTGCTGTCCAGATCCGCCCGCATTTTGCAGTTTCGGAGCTCGATACTCCCTCTGGGGAATGGGCAGTAGTCTCTAAGCCGTGTTGGCTCTTTACCTACTACCACGATTTCTTGCCGCCTTTGCTGCCTCGCCACGGGTTCTCTCGTCACCGGCGTCGCAGGCACTATGTTGGTGACACCTTTAGGCGTGTAGTTGTTATCGCTGAATGAGCTCTGCATCCGCTCTACAGCAAACTCAGCTTGTTTTTTAGACCATTCGATATCCGCTTGACTAAGCGGCGCTCGCACCACCTGTGGAGCAGGCTCGAAAGGCCTTGGCACCTCTTCTTGAACGGTTTGCAAAGGTGCGCTGTAGGTTTGGGCCGGCGGCTGGCTGAACATCGGCTGACCGCCAATACGGATGCCCTGCTTAAGCTGGTTAAGGTCGATCACAACGGGCTTAGCAAACAGCGCGATCAGCCCCAACGTGATGACTGAGCCAATGCCCAGGATGGCGACCATGCGCCAGGGCGATTCCTTTTTCTTGTCGCGTATGTAGTCGGGTGCATCATCCCAATCTGGTCTCATATCCTCTTCCTTGAAGTGAGTTCGGCGTCAGAAAATACAACGGCAGCTTTGCTCACGCTGAACCCTCTATGCCGCCTGAAGCAACCGGCAAGCGACCCTTTAGCACAGATCATAAAGCCAAAGGCCGGATAGTCGCTTAGACACCTCAGCGACTCTGCCGAACGCCAGACAGCAAAAAGCCCTGATAACTTGTTAGTTATCAGGGCTTTAGCTGAATCTATCTGGCGGTGAAGGTGGGATTCGAACCCACGATACGATTTCTCGTATACACACTTTCCAGGCGTGCTCCTTCAACCGCTCGGACACTTCACCGGGTCTCGACGGTCATTGCTGTCTGTCGAGGCGCGCAAATGTAGCCGAACAGGCCGTCAAAGGCAAAATGTTTTTTCAAAAAATTCATGCGCTTATGCCGGATGCTGGTCGTTCGGCGAGGGCTTGGCGGCGTTAGGCTCGAAGCGCTGCCGGCTAAAATAAGATAAATCCCGGCAGGCCATCAGCGCGTTGACTGTGCGGGTTGCCGAGCAGCCGAGCAAACCAGCCAACAATAAGGCCAGTACGGCGCGCCAGGCCGAGATAAGACGGGTTAACCCTGTATGCCAATCCCCTCCTTAAATGAGTGAAGTGGCTCTAACGCTGTGCCGGCGAGTCAAGCAATTGCCGACGTTGATCACCTCTATAGCGCAAACCGTCGACTATCGCTGACCAGCCAGTCAGCCATCGTGCTTTACCTGGCCGATGCGGATGAGTAACGTCTGCTGCACTTCAGTACAAGGAACCCGACCATGAGCGACCTGATCAGCTACCAACTTGACGATGGCATTGCCACCCTGACCCTGTGTAATGGCAAGGTCAATGCCATTTCCCCGGATGTGATCACTGCCTTTAATGCCGCTCTGGATCGCGCTGAGCAAGACAAGGCCATCGTCATCATTACCGGCCAACCGGGCATTCTCTCCGGTGGCTACGATCTCAAGGTGATGACCTCCGGCCCGCAGAACGCCATCAACTTGGTTGCCGCCGGTTCGACCCTGGCGCGGCGTATGCTCGCCCACCCCTTCCCGATCATCGTTGCCTGCCCAGGCCATGCCGTGGCCAAAGGTGCCTTTATTCTGCTGTCGGCCGATTATCGCATCGGCGTCGAAGGCCCGTTCAGCATCGGTCTTAATGAAGTGCAGATCGGCATGACCATGCACCACGCGGGCATCGAACTGGCCCGTGATCGCCTGCGCAAGTCAGCGTTCCATCGCTCGGTGATCAATGGTGAGATGTTCAACCCACAAACCGCAGTGGATGCTGGCTTCCTCGATAAGGTAGTGCCCGCCGAGCAACTGCTGGAAAGCGCCCTGGCGGTCGCCCAGCAAATGAAGAAGATCAATATGATCGCGCACAAGAACACCAAGCTGAAAGTGCGCAAGGCGCTGCTCGAAGCCCTTGATCAGGCTATCGAGCTGGATAAACAGCACGCCGTGTGAACCAGCCGGGCGTAAAGCCTGCCTAGCACGCGGCACAAGCCCGGCCTAATCCGCCGGGCTTTTCATTTATGGCCTGCTACGGCGAAGCAGCACCATGCCGTTCGACCGCCAGCTCCGTTGCTCAGCTACGTCAAGGCCTGAAGCACGGCCCCTGTTTGAGGCAATGCCGAGCACTAACAAACCCTGTCACGACCTCTGATCAGCATCAATTGCCGAAAGCAGTGCACGCCCGTACACTGCGCGCCTTTTTCCTATGACGGACGTACCAAATGCTTTTTCTTCTACGCATGCTGGCGATGGGCGTTCACTTCATCATGGCGGGCATCCTGGGTCTGTTGGTTGGCATCTGCCGCCCGTTCAACCCGGATAACAGCCGTTTGTGCGCACGGTTCTATTCCTGGCCAGCCCTGCGCATTCTCGGCCTGCGGGTTGAAACAGACACCGCCAGCTTGCGCGATCACGTGCGTAGCGCGGTGATAGTCGCCAACCACCAATCCAACTATGACCTGTTCGTGGTCGGTAGCGTGGTGCCGAAACGTACCGTTTGCCTGGGTAAGAAAAGCCTGAAATGGGTACCGTTTTTCGGCCAACTGTTTTGGCTGTCGGGCAACGTGCTTATCGAGCGCGGCAATGCAGCACAGGCCAAGCAGGCCATGCTCACCACCACCGACACCCTGCAGCACAAAGACACCTCCATCTGGGTGTTTGCCGAAGGTACTCGCAACTTGGGCAAGGGCCTGTTGCCGTTCAAGAAAGGCGCTTTTCAGATGGCCATTGCCGCCGGTGTACCGATCATTCAGGTGTGCACCAGTACCTACGTCAAACATATGCAGCTCAATCGTTGGAACAGCGGCACTATCAAGATTCGCTCCCTGCCACCGATTCCCACCTGCGGTTTGACGCTAGACGATCTGCCCGCCCTGATGCAGCAGTGCCAGCAACAGATTCACGACTGTATCAACACCCTTGATGCAGAGATTGAAGGACACGCCTAACGGCCCGCCTGCAACAAAAAAAGCCCGGCCACTGACCGTAACGCTGTTCACTTAAGCGGAGCGGCCTTCAGATTCACTGGGTAGCGGGTCTTTGAGATCTTCACCGTCCTTGGTCTTGATGGCCTGGGACGGTGATCGAGAAACAGCCCGCCGACGCCCGCCCTCAGCGCCGACAATCGTCGCCCTGTTGCTGAAATCGGGTTGGCCGCCGCCATCACGATCAGTTGCACGGCGATGTATTGGGCCACTGGCTTGAAGCGGATGTC
>JAWWDH010000151.1:0-7749 GCA_033720015.1 Pseudomonas sp. | reverse complement strand
CGTCATCACCTCCTTTGTCCTGACGGCTGCCGACGGTTCAACGAACCTGAAGTTTCGCCCAGGGCAGTACCTGATCGTGCGCCTGCCACGTGAGGACGGCGGTACCCTGTTGCGTAACTACAGCCTCTCGGGGGATGTCGCCAATCCTGCGCAGTTGCGCATCTCGGTCAAGCGCGAGCCTGCCCCCTTCGACAGGCCCGAGCTGCCTGCCGGGCTGGGCTCCAACTACCTGCATGACCGCGTGCAGGTCGGCGATCTGCTGGAAGTTGCCGGTCCGGCGGGTGACTTTGTCCTCGACGAGGAGAGTGAGCGCCCGGTGGTGCTGTTCAGTGGTGGCGTCGGGCTGACGCCGATGCTGAGCATGCTGCATAAGTTGAGTCAGGATTCGAAGCGTTCGGTGCACTTCATCCATGCCTGTGAAAATGGTGAAGTGCATGCCTTCCGTGATGAGGTGCTGGCACTGGCCGAGCGTCGCCCGGGGATCTGCGCCCACTTTTGCTACCGCAACCCAGCTCCTGCCGACCGTGCTTATCACAGTCAGGGGCTGGTCACTCGGGAAACCTTGCAGGCGCTGCTGCCACTGGATGACTACGACGTCTATCTGTGTGGCCCGCGGTTGTTTATGCAGGCGAATTGGCGCTTGTTACGTAGCCTGGGGGTTGCCAAGGAGCGTATCCATTACGAGTTTTTTGGTCCTGCGACCATCCTCGAGGAGGACGATACCGAGCAACCCGCGGCCGCTCCGGCTGCGCAGCCCGTACCCGTTCCAGTGGTGCAAGCTCCTGCACAGCGGGGCGCGGAAACCTTGAGCGTGCACTTCCTGCCATCTGGCACCACGCTGGCTTGGGATGAGAATTGTCATTCGCTGCTCGACCTGGCCGAGCAAGCCGGTCTGAGCCCTGCGTTTAACTGTCGGGCCGGCTTGTGCAGCACCTGCCAGGTTGGTTTGCGCGAGGGCACCGTCGAGTACTTCGAAGAGCCGTTGGAAGATCCGGAAAATGGCAGGGTTTTGCTCTGCTGCTCGCGTCCGCGCAGTGCCGTAACCATCGATCTCGGCGCCTAATAGCTACGCTGTTGCTGCGTCGAAAGGCGCAGCATTTGCTCGCTGCGCCCATTAGTGTCGGGTTTTGTTGTTTGTCACGGGCGCGCTTTTAAGTTTCAGGCGCCCTGTTGCTGGCTTCAAGCAATGCCATGTTGCGTTCACTTTGCTCGCGCCCCCGAGCCACCAGCCAGCGATGGAATTGCCGACAGTGTTCGTAGTCGAACGCGCTTTTTGTCCAGGTCAGAAAGTAGGACGCGGGCATTGGCAAAGGTTGGCATACAGGGATCACCAGGCGCCCGGCCGCGACGTCCTGAGCAATCATCGAGTGCTGCGCAAGTACTATGCCCTGGCCGTCAATGGCCGCCTGTATCGCTACAGCCGAAA
Organism: Pseudomonas sp.; assembly: GCA_033720015.1. Classification (GTDB taxonomy): domain Bacteria; phylum Pseudomonadota; class Gammaproteobacteria; order Pseudomonadales; family Pseudomonadaceae; genus Aquipseudomonas. Next base: position 6,323 of record JAWWDH010000151.1, on the reverse strand, counting down.
GTGAGAACACCCTGTGGCTGTCGTGCAGTTGCGCGCAATCAACCGCGTTTGCTTTGAACCAGTCACGCCATGACGGCGGGGAGGCAAATTTAGGTAGCCAGTCAATGGAAAGCAGTGGGTAGCTCATCAATTCTGCTGGCGTTATCTGTTCTGGGTCTGTGGCCAGCAGGTTGGGGCTGCACGCCGGCACGACGCAGTCGCGAAATAGCTCCATGGCGTTTTCCGCGTCCAGCGCTCGGTCGCTGTAGGTAATGCGAAAGTCAATTTCATAACCGCTATTGGCGGGTTCGGCATGGCTGCCATCGAGGTAGATATCGACGTTCGGTTGCCCCTGTTGCCAAGTAAACACCTGTGGGGCTAGCCACCCGGACATCAGCGAAGGCAATGCGCTGACGCGTAGATTGCTTCTGTTCTTCGACAGTTCGACTTCAGCCTGGGCTATTCGCAAGCATTCGAAGGCGCTGGCGCAGCTCTGATGGAAGCGCTGGCCGGCACTGGTCAGGCGTATGCGCTTGCCGTCCCGGGCGGTCAGGCTTATGCCCAGCGCATCTTCCAATAACTTCATCTGTTGGCTCACCGCCCCGGCTGAGATATTCAGGCGTCTGGCTGCTTCGGAGATGCCGCCACAGCGGCCAACAGTGTCAAACACTTGCAGTGCTCGAAGTGGTGGGAGATTGTCCATTACGGCTCCACTAACAGAGTTGATGGGTGTGCGGCTGCTGAATGTGCGAGTAACGCGCCAGTCAATGTAGGTCGGGCTAGCACCTTACGGAAGGCGCTAGCAGGGGGCCGTTGGCAAGCGGATCATCGGTAATGCAGTGCCCCATGGATACTCGCGGCTTAGCTCGGCATAAGCGTGCTGCTCTGCTTTAGCCTGTGCCTGCCAAGTTACGCAGATCCAACTCGGGGAGGGGCGCAGGGCGCTAGCAATTCATGCATACTACTATCCTATGCATTTGTATGGTTATGTATATACATATTTACGATAGTTAGGTGAAGGCAAGCTAAGCACTTGGCTTCCAAGGAGAACCAAATGGCTAAACAGCCCCTGCGCACGTCGTTACTTGCCGACCAGCTGAGTGACACGCCTGCTCCACTCTATGCCCAAGTGAAGCAAATGATTATTCAGCAAATTCAGAGCAGAGCGTGGCCCGTACACCATCGGGTGCCTTCAGAAAGTGAGCTGGTGGAAGAGCTGGGCTTTAGCCGCATGACCATCAATCGTGCGCTACGCGAGCTGACCAGCGATGGATTGCTGGTGCGCATGCAGGGTGTTGGCACCTTTGTCGCCGAACCGAAAGGGCGCTCAGCCTTGTTCGCCGTGAATAATATCGCCGACGAGATCGCCGCGCGCGGTCACCGGCATCGCAGCCAGGTAATTACGCTCGGTGAGGAGCTGGCCAGTGCAGAGCGGGCGTTTGCGCTCGACTTGCGTGCGGGCCAGAAAATCTTCCACTCAGTGATCGTGCATTACGAGAATGACGTGGCGGTGCAACTCGAGGATCGCTATGTCAATGCGCTCGTGGCCCCCGATTACCTGGCGCAGGACTTCACCCAGCTCACACCCTATGCCTATCTGTCACAGGTCGCGCCCCTGACTGAGGGTGAACATGTAGTCGAAGCCATACTTGCCGAGGCCGAGGAGTGCCAGTTGCTGCAGGTCGAACCCGCAGAGCCCTGCCTGTTGATTCGTCGGCGTACCTGGTCCGGGCAGCAGGCGGTCAGCTCCGCGCGCTTGCTGCACCCGGGCTCGCGCCATCGCCTAGAGGGACGTTTCAGTTCATGAGCACGATTAAAATTCTGAGAGCCGCCGATTACCCACGCATGCCATGGAAAAACGGCGGCGGCAGTACCCTGGAAATCGTTAAAGATGCGGGCGAGGGGCTGGAGGGTTTCGGTTGGCGTTTGTCTATTGCCGATATTGCCGAGTCCGGCGGTTTTTCTGCCTTTAATGGGTATCAGCGCATCATTACCGTGCTGGAGGGTGCGGGGATGCAGCTGGAGGTTGATGGTGTGGCGGCGCGGCCGCTATTGCCGCTGGATGCTTTCGCGTTTTCCGGCGACAGCCGAGTCGAGTGTCGGCTGTTGGGCGGTGCCATACGCGACTTCAACCTGATCTATGCGCCGGCGCGTTACGCTGCGCGGTTGCAGTGGCTGAGTCTCGACTTGCCCGTGCAGGTCTACAGTAGCGCCGCCATCGTGCTGCTGTTCAGTGTCGCGTCTAGCCTAGACGTGACTCTTGATGGTGAAAGCTGCGCTGCGCTTGGGCGGCACGATTGCTTGGTGCTCGACGCTGAGGCCGCTTTGCGCGAGTGGCACCTGGCTGCGTCTGCTGGCGGCAGCTGCTGCATGATCGAGCTGCATCGGCTCACAACGAGTTAACCCGAGCGATTGTTGCCGCTGGTCTGCACGCGGCTGCCCAGGCGATAGCGTGAAGAGGGGTGCAGGAAGCGCACGAAGGTGACTCCTTGCGCGTTCGACCAGGTACGACGGATGAGTACCAGGCAGGGCTCGTTCTCACTGATCTGCAGTTGCTGGCGCTCCTCGGGTGTCGGCAGTACGGCGTCGACGATGTGCTCGATGTCGTCGGCGGCGATAGTGTCCAGCAAGTATTGCGACGGTTGCAGGCGTTCACCGAACGCTTGCTGGAGAAACTCGGGGACCAGCGCCGCGTTAACGTAGCGGTCTTCCAGCTGTACCGGTATGCCATCCTCGGAGTGTACGCAGGTCAGGTGATAGACCGAACTGCCAGTTTTCAGGTCGAGGGCAGCAGCCACTGCCATGGAGGCGCTTTCGCGGCCCAGCTGCAATATCTCGCAGGCGTACTGGTGGCCGCGTGCCTGTATCTCGTCGGCGATGTTGGCAATCATCAGCAGGTTGGACTGCGGCTTACGACTGGCGACAAAGGTGCCGACGCCGGACAGGCGCACCAGTTCACCTTCATCGGTCAACTCGCGCAGGGCGCGGTTAATCGTCATCCGCGACATGTTCAGCTCAAGCGTCAGCTTCTGTTCCGAGGGGATGAGGTCGCCGGGCTTCCACTCCCCAGAGCGTACCTTCGCCATAACAAAGGCCTTCGCTTGGCGATAGCGTGCTTGCGGCGGTTGTTGCGGACTGTTCATGGGCATCTTCCAAATCCCTGGCGGGTTGCTCGGTGGCGAAAACCACAAGTGATTGTCTGTGCGGCTGCCTATGGTCACATGCAAACAGCGGCTATAGCCAGGCACTTTCTGCGTTTAGGCGTGCTGTTTCGGCCGGTAATATTCCTCGCTTCAGCTGTCCGATCGTTTACAGATGGCTTTAAGGTCTGTATATGTATATACAAATACAAGACAGTACCTAGGACGACCACTATGCCTGCATTCTTCGCCTCTTCCGCACTGCTAGCCGAGGGCTGGGCTCAGAACGTGCGGCTGGATATCTGCGCGGCCGGCAATCTGCAAAAGATCACGGTTGGCGGTTCGGCCGAAGGCGCGACACGCCTCTCCGGACCAGTATTGCCTGGCATGCCGAACCTGCATTCGCATGCGTTTCAGCGCGCCATGGCGGGCTTGACCGAGTTGGCGGGGAATCCCAATGACAGCTTCTGGACTTGGCGCGATGTGATGTACCGCCTGGTCGAACGTCTGGACCCCGAGCAAATCGAAGTTGTCGCCCGTCAGCTGTATATCGAAATGCTCAAGTGCGGCTATACCAGCGTTGCCGAGTTCCATTATGTGCACCATGCCAGTAACGGTCAGGCTTATGCCGATCCGGCGGAACTGGCGCTGCGGGTCAGCAGCGCGGCGCGCGATGCCGGCATCGGTTTGACCCTGCTGCCGGTGCTCTATAGCCACTCGGGCTTTGGCGGTCAGCCACCTAATCAGGGGCAGCGCCGTTTTATCAACAGCACCGACAGTTACCTGCGGCTGGTCGAGCGCTTGCGCCCGCTGTTGGCTGAGCAGCCCGCGCAACAGGTGGGGCTGTGCTTCCACTCGCTGCGCGCAGTGACCCCGGAGCAAATCAATGCGGTGTTGGCTGCCGACAGCAGTGACTGCCCGATTCACATTCATATTGCCGAGCAACAGAAGGAAGTCAGCGACTGCCTGACCTGGAGTGGCCGTCGGCCGTTGCAGTGGTTGTTCGAGCATGTGTCGGTGGATCAGCGTTGGTGTCTGGTCCATGCGACCCATGCGAACGCGGGCGAGATCCGTAGCATGGCTAGCAGTGGCTCGGTGGCCGGCTTGTGTATCACCACGGAAGCCAACCTCGGTGACGGCATTTTTCCGGCCGTGGACTACCTAGCACAAGGCGGTCGCCTGGGCATCGGCTCAGACAGTCATATCTCGGTGAGTGTGGCCGAGGAGCTGCGCTGGCTTGAGTATGGCCAGCGCCTGCGCGATCAGAAGCGCAACCGCCTGTACCGCAGCGACCAGCCGATGATCGGCCGCAGCCTGTTCGATGCCGCTGTATCCGGCGGCGCCCAGGCGTTGGGGCAGCCTGTCGGCGTGCTCGAGATTGGCAAGCGTGCCGACCTGCTGGTGCTCGATGGCAATGATCCGTACATCGCCACGGCTGAGGGCGATGGCATTCTCAATCGCTGGTTGTTTGCCGGCGGTGATCGGCAGGTTCGCGATGTCTTCGTCGCAGGTCGGCAGGTCATCTGCGAGGGGCGACACGCCGCCGAGGCGCAAACCCAGCAGGCCTTTGCCCAGGTGCTTCGGCAGATGACCTGAGTCGTCAGCCTGAAAGCCCGCCGGTTAGGCACCACCTGCCGCATGCAGTTAGGGCTGCACAATGATGTTTCCGACTTGATGTGCCAAGCAAAAGCATTCGCACAGTGATCCCTTTCGATCACCGATGCAGATCACTCAATGTCGCCTGAGCGGCAGTGAGCGTTTTCCAGTGGAGCTACTGCACCCCATTCCTCCTCACTAATAGGAACAAAAAATGAGCATTTATACCCACGTTACAGTTGGTACCAATGACCTGCAGAAAGCCCGTGCTTTCTACGATAACGCGCTTGGCAAGCTGGGCCTGAAGCGCATTACCGATCTGGGCGAGAACGGTTCGATCTGGGGCGAAAATGCGCCTTCGTTTTTCGTCCTGAAGCCGGCTAACGGTCAGCCTGCATCGGTTGGTAACGGTGTGACTGTCAGCTTCGAAGCGCCAAACCGTGCCGCGATCAATGCCTTCCATGCGGCGGCTGTGGCTGCTGGTGGTAAAGACGAAGGCGCTCCGGGCGCGCGTGATTGGGCGCCGCACGCTTACGCGGCATACGTGCGCGATCTGGATGGCAACAAACTGGCTGCTTACTGCTTCAAGGCAGAATAAGTAGTGGGCGGGGCCGGCGTCAGCCGGTCTCGTCTTTTCCCCGTTGAGTCGCCAACCATGAGTCTGTTTTCTGCCGAAGAAATAGCTTCGCGCAATCCAGCCCTTGGCCTCAGCCGAGCCTTCAGTGCCGCTGCGCACCTGTGTTGATTGCGCTCACTTAGGCTGCTCCTTCCTTCTCCTTCCCCTGTCTCTTTCCTTCTTTTTAGCGTGATGCCGAGCATTGCGGCCTGCGCTGCGCCGGCCTTGGTGCCGTGCATGCCTGGATGCGGTGCGGGCCGCTGGGCTTGCTTCTGTAGCGCTAAATCAAGCAGGTGAGCGCCATCGCTGGCTGCCGTTTCGCTGCCCTGCAAGGTTTGCGCATGGCGTTGATCCGAGTGTTAAAAAATCACTTGATATGAGTTGTATATACATGATTATATTCAGTCGTGTCTTGGTGTGGCGTGTGTACTGTCATGCAAGCAGTGAAATTTTCTGGAGGGTTTCTTGTGAGTAATTCAAGCCGTTTCCGTGATGTCGAAATCCGCGCTCCGCGTGGTACCCAGCTCAATGCCAAAAGCTGGATGACCGAAGCACCGCTGCGCATGTTGATGAATAACCTGGACCCCGATGTGGCAGAGAACCCCAAGGAATTGGTGGTGTACGGTGGCATCGGCCGCGCTGCGCGTAACTGGGAGTGCTACGACCAGATCGTCGAGAGCCTCAAGCAGTTGAACGACGACGAGACCCTGCTGGTGCAATCCGGCAAGCCGGTCGGCGTGTTCAAAACCCATAGCAATGCGCCGCGCGTGTTGATCGCCAACTCCAACCTGGTGCCGCACTGGGCGAACTGGGAGCACTTCAACGAACTGGATGCCAAAGGCCTGGCCATGTACGGCCAGATGACCGCCGGCAGCTGGATCTACATCGGCAGCCAGGGCATCGTCCAGGGCACCTACGAAACCTTCGTCGAAGCCGGTCGCCAGCACTACAACGGCAGCCTGCAAGGCAAGTGGGTTCTGACTGCTGGCCTG
>JAWWDH010000150.1:0-7757 GCA_033720015.1 Pseudomonas sp. | reverse complement strand
GGCGTGAGTGGCTGAACATGGGTCGCGGCAACCAGTGCCGCCGTGCTGGCTTCCATCGCCCGCGCCAACTCCTGAAAACGCGCCTGCCGCTGCCAAACATCATCTTTGGCGCGCGTTTCGCCACTCTCTTCTTCGCGCACCTGCGGAAAGTGCTGCCAAGGCTTGCGCGTCAGTTGGTCGAGTTCGGCCGCCCCGGTAACAAACGCGGGTTCTTTGAAAGCAACCCGCCCACGCAACATGCCGCCAAGGTTTTCGCTGACCTTGAGCATCTGCTTAAAAATGCTCTGCCGCTGGCCTTCTGGCGAGTTGGGGTCGACACCGCCGCAACCACTCACAGCCAGCACCAATACAATCAGGGACAGGTTTTTAAGCTTCATAACACCTTCATTGCCGACAACCGGGTGGATAACGGGTGACAGTATCGCCACCCGCCGCCCAGTGGCCAAGCGTGGTGTTTTGCCGCAGCTGACAACACCAGTACAGGCGAACGCCAGCAGGCTTAAGCCGCAACCACGAACAGGCTGATAATCAGCCCCATATTGACGAACCACATCAGCGAACGCACAGGGGCCCAGTCCGCCAGGTAGCAGATCAGATAGAGGAGGCGGCTGACGATAAATGCCATCGCCAACTGATCGAGCAGCGCTTGTTCGGCGCCGCCCGCCAGGTGGGCAATGATCACCGCCGTGGAAAACGCCGGGGTCACCTCGAAGCTGTTGAGCTGGGCATTGTTGGCGCGCCGGCCAATACCGCTGAGGTTATCCAGCAAGGCCCGCGGATCGTGGTTGTGTTTAGGGCTGAACCCACCGCTAACGGCCTTGGCCGTCACGGTCGACACGTAAGGCAAAAACAGGGCAATCAACACACACCAGTAAGCAACGGTCATGGCAACACCTAAGGTCAGGACAAAGAAGCCGAAGCTTGGCCTGCAACCTTAGCGGCGTCCATGACGCGCGCTCACAATACGACGGCAATTCAGCCAATCATGCCGCCTGTTTCTCCTTGGCCAGCGCCGCAGAAGCCGCGAGCATGGCGCGCAGCAACACCGCGCAGCCGGCAGCCAAGTCGGCTGGCGCCGCATTCTCGATTTCGTTATGGCTGATCCCGCCTTCGCACGGCACAAAAATCATCCCGGCCGGGCCTAGTTCGGCAAGAAAGATCGCGTCATGCCCGGCGCCGCTGACGATATCCATATGTGACAAGCCCAGCCCGGCCGCCGCACCACGCACCGCCTCGACGCAGCCTTGGTTGAAATACAGCGGCGGAAAATCCGCCGTCGGGGTCATCTCGTAGCTCAAGCCGTGCTTGGCACACGTAACCTCGATCACCTCTCGCACCTCGGCAATCATCGAGTCCAGGCGCGCCGGTTCCAGGTGGCGGAAATCCAGGGTCATGCGCACCTCACCGGGAATCACATTGCGCGAGCCTGGATAAGCCTGCAGGCAACCGACCGTGCCGCACGCATGCGGCTGGTGCTCCAGCGCCACCCGGTTGACTGCCGCCACTACAGCCGCCGCGCCGACCAGCGCGTCTTTGCGCAGGTGCATCGGTGTAGGGCCGGCATGCGCTTCCACGCCCTTGAGGTTGAGATCGAACCACTTTTGCCCGAGTGCACCGAGTACCACACCGATGGTTTTACCCTGATCTTCGAGAATCGGCCCCTGCTCGATATGCGCCTCAAAGTAGGCACCCACCGCGTGCCCCGTCACGGCGCGCGTGCCGGCGTAACCGATGGCGTTCAATGCGTCGCCAACACTGACACCCTCCGCATCGCGTTTGGCCAGGGTTTCTTCCAGGGTGAATTTCTCAGCAAACACCCCGGAGCCCATCATGCACGGGGCAAACCGCGAGCCCTCTTCGTTGGTCCACACCACGACTTCCAGCGGCGCTTCCGTTTGCACATCAAAATCATTCAGGGTGCGCAGCACCTCGACGCCAGCCAGCACGCCGAAGCAGCCGTCAAACTTGCCGCCGGTGGGCTGGGTATCGATATGGCTGCCGGTCATGACCGGTGGCAGTGCGTTATTGCGCCCAGGCCGGCGAGCAAAAATGTTGCCTACGCCATCCACGCTTACCGTGCAGCCGGCGTCCTCGCACCAGCGCACAAACAGGTCGCGGGCCTGTCGGTCGAGGTCGGTCAGCGCCAACCGGCAGACCCCGCCCTTGACGGTAGCGCCAAGCTGCGCCAATTCCATCAGCGATTGCCACAGGCGCTCGCCGTTGACGTGCGGGTGGCTGGATTGCAAAACCTCAGTGGCCGTGTGCATGCTGAACTCCTCTATTTATCATCTGTGACGCACTCACCGCAGGAGCGCGCCTGCTGAATCACGTCGCGGGCAAGCCCGCGCTGTTTATCCGTCAAACCGGGGCTTTGGCCGCCACAGGCTGCGCGCTACGCAAGCTGTACAGGGCGAAATAGATCAGGCCGCCGAGGAAGGAGCCGGTAAACCAGCCGTAGTCATAAAACCAGCTGAAGGCATTACTGCCGAGCGACAACAAGGTGAGCGCCACTGGCACCGCAAAGGCGGCAAAGCCGATCCAGTTCCATGCCGGATAGACGTCGTCGCGATATAGACCGGCCAGGTCGAGGCGCTGCTTTTTGATCAGGAAATAGTCCACCACCATGATCCCGGCAATCGGCCCGAGCAGGCTGGAGTAACCTAGCAGCCAGTTGGAGTAGACGCTTTCCAGGCTGAGGTCAGAGACCAGCAGGCCGAGCTTTTTCAGCAGCTCGTGACCCATCAATCCCAGTCCAATCAGCCCGGTCAGCATCACCGCCTTGGTGCGGTTGATCAGCTTGGGCGCGATGTTTTGAAAATCATTGGTCGGTGAGACGATGTTCGCGGCGGTGTTGGTCGAGAGCGTGGCGACGATGATCAGTGCCATGGCCAGGGCAACCCAGCCGGGGCTCTGGATATGCCCGATCAGCGTGACCGGGTCGGATACGGTCTCACCCACCAGCGAGGCCGAAGCCGCCGTCATGACCACGCCGAGGGCCGCGAAGAGGAACATGGTCAGCGGCAGGCCAATAACCTGGCCGATGATCTGGTCCTTCTGGCTCTTGGCGTAGCGGCTGAAGTCAGGGATGTTCAACGACAAGGTGGCCCAGAAACCGACCATGGCCGTCAGCCCAGCGAGAAAGTAACTGGTGACGCTGGCGCCCTCCGGGCGATTAGCCGGCTGCGCCAGCAATTCGCTCATCGACACATTGGGCAGCGCCCATACCAGCAGGCCGGCACCGACCAGCACCAGCAGCGGTGCAGACAAGGTTTCCAGCCACTTGATCGACTCGGCCCCGCGCAGCACCACCCACAGGTTGAGGGTCCAGAAGATCATGAAACCGATCACCTCGCCGGTTCCGCCCAGGCCTTTCCATCCCTCGAAGATCGAACCGAGCAGCAGGTGAATGGCCAGGCCGCCGAACATGGTCTGAATACCAAACCAGCCACAGGCCACCACGGCGCGAATCAAACAGGGCACGTTGGAACCTATCACCCCAAATGAAGAGCGCAATAACACCGGAAACGGTATGCCGTACTTGGTACCGGGGAAGGCATTCAGTGTCAGCGGGATCAGTACGATGATGTTGGCAAACAGGATTGCCAGCAGTGCCTCGCTGACCGATAGACCGAAGTAGGCGGTCAGCACGCCGCCCAGGGTGTAGGTCGGCACACAGATCGACATGCCGACCCACAGTGCGGTGATGTGCCACTTGTTCCAAGTGCGTTCGTGCACCTGAGTGGGGGCGATGTCGTGATTATAGCGTGGGCTGTCGAGTACGTCGGGGCCAGCGGCCAGCTCGTACAAGCCATCGCGTTCAGTCACTTGTGATCTGCTCTGTTGCATGGGCCTCTCCAGTGATTGTTCTGATTATTTGCACATCGGGATGACCGGCCGCCTGGCAGTGTTCACACCACCAATCGGCCGCTCACGATGGCCGGAGTACTCTTCCACCTCAGGGCCGGCCAGCTCGATAGCAAGGGCTATCAATAAGCGTGCCGGGAACCTGTTCGCTCATCTATCGCTTCGGCAAAAACCTTATAAACAACTGATTTTTATACGTTTTACAAACACACCCGGTTTGCTCTCAACGTCTTACAGGCGCTTTCCTGCTCTGGCCAACCGGCCTGTCTCACCAGTCAGGATTCAAAGTGGTGCAGGCCGATTATTTTTCGTTCGGCGCAGCCTCTCCGCCAACCGGCTCAAACGCCTGATTTTGCATAGGAAATCTTGTTCATATTTGGATCTTGTCAAGTGAGTCAAAATGGCTAGGGCATGCACCATTATGGGTATTTGATGATTTTTACTTTTATTTTCAATGATTTACATTAGTAAATTGATCGTAAAAAATATTCTTGCCCAATCTCAAAACAGCGACTAGATTCAATTCCTGTCAGATATGACAGGAATAAAAACCTCTCATCTGACTGGCCATAACACCAAGAACCGGCACGCACCGGTCAGCCTGAAAGGAGTTCGCTATGTCGCTGTTGATCCGTGGTGCCACCCTGGTCACTCATGATGAAAGCTACCGCGCCGATGTACTCTGTGTTGGCGGCCTGATCCAGGCCATTGGCGACAACCTCGACGCCCCCGCCGGCTGCCAGGTACTCGATGGCAGCGGCCAGTACCTGATGCCCGGCGGCATCGACCCACACACCCATATGCAACTGCCCTTCATGGGTACCGTGGCCAGTGAAGACTTCTTCAGCGGCACCGCCGCCGGCTTGGCGGGCGGCACCACCTCAATCATCGATTTCGTCATTCCCAACCCGCAGCAATCGCTGCTCGAAGCCTTCCACACCTGGCGCGGCTGGGCGGAAAAGTCCGCCGCTGACTATGGTTTCCATGTCGCCATCACCTGGTGGAGCGAGCAAGTCGCCGCCGAAATGGGCGAGCTGGTGGCCAAATTCGGGGTCAACAGCTTCAAGCACTTTATGGCCTACAAGAACGCCATCATGGCCGCGGATGACACCCTGGTCGCCAGCTTCGAGCGCTGCTTGCAACTGGGCGCAGTGCCCACGGTGCACGCGGAAAACGGCGAACTGGTCTATCACCTGCAGCAAAAACTCCTGGCCCAGGGCATGACCGGGCCGGAAGCGCACCCACTGTCACGCCCCTCGCAGGTCGAAGGTGAAGCAGCCAGCCGCGCCATCCGCATTGCCGAAACCCTGGGTACACCGCTGTACCTGGTGCACGTCTCGACCCAGGAAGCCCTGGATGAAATCACCTACGCCCGCGCCAAAGGCCAGCCGGTGTACGGCGAGGTGTTAGCCGGGCATCTGCTGCTCGATGACAGCGTCTACCGCCATCCGGACTGGCAGACCGCCGCCGGTTATGTGATGAGCCCGCCGTTCCGCCCCAAAGAGCATCAAGCCGCGCTGTGGCGCGGCCTGCAGTCGGGCAACCTGCACACCACCGCCACCGACCATTGCTGCTTCTGCGCCGAGCAAAAAGCCGCCGGCCGTGATGATTTCAGCAAGATCCCCAACGGCACCGCCGGGATCGAAGACCGCATGGCCGTGCTATGGGACGAAGGGGTGAACAGCGGCAAGTTGTCGATCAACGACTTCGTCGCGCTGACCAGCACCAACACGGCGAAGATCTTCAACCTGTTCCCGCGCAAGGGCGCACTGCGCGTCGGCGCCGACGCCGACCTGGTGCTCTGGGACCCGCAGGGCACGCGCATCATTTCGGCGAAGACGCATCATCAACAGGTCGACTTCAACATCTTCGAAGGCAAGACCGTGCGCGGCATCCCCAGCCACACCATCAGCCAGGGCAAGTTGGTCTGGGTTGACGGTGACCTGCGTGCCGAGCGTGGTGCCGGGCGTTATGTCGAGCGACCGCCCTACCCCGCGGTGTTCGACCTGCTGAGCAAGCGCGCCGAGCAGAGTCGCCCTATCGCCGTCGAGCGCTAAGCCGCGCACACCAGCGCTACACATTACTTCGCCACACCGGCCCACAGAGGCCGGGCGGCGGCTTATCAGCTGTTAACTGCCCAATAAAAGCCACAAAACCGTGAGGCAATAACCGTGATAGACACCCTTAGCCATTTGCCACGAGCGGATGCCGGCGCAGCCGAATTGGCCGATCGTTTCAGCGACCTGGCCCCGCCGCTCAATGCTCGCCAAGCTGCTCTGGAAAGCGCTCGCTGCCTGTATTGCTACGACGCGCCGTGCATCAACGCCTGCCCGAGCGAAATCGACATCCCCTCGTTTATCCGCAACATCAGCCATGAAAACGTCCAGGGCGCCGCCGAGAAAATTCTCTCGGCGAATATCCTCGGCGGCAGCTGCGCTCGCGTTTGCCCGACCGAAGTCCTGTGCCAGCAGGCCTGCGTGCGGAATAACGCGCAAGAGTGCGCGCCAGTGCTGATCGGCCTGCTACAGCGTTACGCCATCGACAACGCGCAGTTCAGCGAACACCCCTTCCAGCGCGCGCCACTCAGCGGCAAGCGTATCGCCGTGGTCGGCGCAGGGCCGGCGGGGCTATCCTGCGCCCATCGCCTGGCAATGCACGGTCACGACGTGGTGATTTTCGAGGCCCGCGAGAAAGCCGGCGGCCTCAACGAATACGGCATCGCCGCCTACAAGCTCGTGGACGACTTCGCCCAGCGCGAAGTGGAATTTCTCCTGCAGATTGGCGGCATCGAGATTCGCCACGGGCACAAACTCGGTGACGACCTCAGCCTGAGCGACCTGCACCAGCAGTTCGATGCGGTCTTCCTCGGCATCGGCCTGGCGGCCAGCAAGCGCCTCGGCCTGCCACACGAAGATGCGCCGGGCCTGCTCGCCGCCACCGACTATATCCGCGAGCTACGCCAGAGCGATGACCTCAGCCAACTGCCGGTGGCCGACCGCTGCATCGTCCTCGGAGCCGGCAATACCGCCATCGACATGGCGGTGCAGATGAGCAAGCTCGGCGCTCGCGACGTCAACCTGGTTTATCGCCGTGGTTTTGAGGAGATGGGCGCCACCGAACACGAACAGAACATCGCCAAAGCCAATCAGGTGCGCCTGCTGACCTGGGCACAACCACAAGACGTGCTGCTCGATGAGCAGGGCCAAGTGCGCGGCATGCGCTTCGCCCGCACCCGCCTGGAAAACGGGCGCTTGCACAGTACCGGAGAGACTTTCGAACTGGCCGCCGACGCCATCTTCAGCGCCATCGGCCAGGCCTTTGACGGCCAAGCCCTGAGCGACCCGCTGGCCCATGAATTGAAACGCGAGGGCGAACGCATCTGGGTTGATGCGCAACTGCAGACCAGCGTGCCCGGCATCTACGCCGGCGGCGACTGCACCGCGCAGGGCCAGGACCTCACCGTACAAGCCGTGCAGCACGGCAAGCTGGCCGCCGAGGCCATCCACTCTCACCTGATGCTCACTGTGGAGGCCGCATAAATGGCCGATCTATCCATCGAATTCGCCGGTATCAAGGCACCCAACCCGTTCTGGCTGGCCAGCGCGCCGCCGACCGATAAAGCCTATAACGTAGTCCGCGCCTTCGAAGCCGGCTGGGGCGGTGTGGTCTGGAAGACCCTCGGCGAAGACCCTGCAGCGGTCAACGTATCGTCGCGCTACTCGGCGCACTTTGGCCCCAACCGCCACGTGCAGGGCATCAACAACATCGAGCTGATCACCGACCGCTCGCTCGCTGAGAACTTCGAGGAGATCCGCGAGGTGAAGCGTCGCTATCCGGATCATGCCGTCGTCGTCTCGCTCATGGTCGACACCAGGGAGGAGTGGCACGAGATG
>JAWWDH010000149.1:0-7797 GCA_033720015.1 Pseudomonas sp. | reverse complement strand
CGGCCTGTGCGGGTACTGGGGGGTTGCCGGCTATTGGCCTATTTCATTGAGCTGTATCGCTATTTTTAGCAAGGTGAGCTGAATAAAATTGTTTTTATCGTGTACAAGATAGGTTTTCTTGTACAGGTATAGGCGCCATGAGACCTTGGCAATTGAGCATTGCAGTGCTGTGTGGGCGGGTAAGCCGTGTCGAGGTGCTGGCGCTGCGCTGCTGCGGGTACAAGGTGCAGGTGGTTACTCGTGCTGGTGGTTTGCGTACTGTGGAGTATGCGTCAGGGCGTGCGCTATGGCCTGAGCTGGCGCTGCTCAAAGCCCGCCTGCGCCGTTGTGGCGTGCGTCAGGTGTTATTGCTGCAAACGCAAAGTCACGATGAAATCATCGGCCGGCCACAACTGCTTGAGCCTGACCCTGGTGAGTGGCTCGTGCTCAGGTGATGTGCTTAGCGCGAGTGCGGGTTGTCGCATTGGTTATCGGTGCAGCGCTGGCTGCCATCTGGGTGCGGCAGCCAGTTGAGGTATGGGCGCAAGCGGCAGAACAGTCGGTAACCCAGCTCCAGCAGTGGCCGCAGTGCTGGCCAGGTTAGCGGTGCAGTCCAGCGGTCAAGGCCGGCGGCGCGCCAACTCCACAACGTGGCATCCAGGCCGGTGACCCATTGGCCGTCGGCAAAGCGTGCGTGCAGGCGGTTTTGCAGTGTTTGTTTGGAGTGCCCAGTGGCTTCAGCCTGAAAGTCATTGCGGCTGATATCGATCAGGCTTAACCGCTCGGTGCTGGCACGCTTGCGCAACAGTTGAATCTCCCGAGCACAGAGTGGGCAGTCGCCATCGTAATAAAGGATCAGGGGCCATTGCGGTTGCTTATTCATTGTCTAGGTCTTTGTATAGGTTTTGTACAAAGTATGCGCTAAATAGCTGAGTTACAATGCGCGCAACATTTTTCTGTGATAGCTGCCCATGTCCGATCTCGTTGGTGCGTCGTCTTTGGTTTCGAGTGCCCTCAAGCAGGAAGAGTTATTTCCTATTCGTGAGGTGGCGCGCCTGACGGGCGTCAACCCAGTAACCCTGCGGGCTTGGGAGCGACGCTACGGGCTGATCCAGCCAACCCGCACCGAGAGCGGTCATCGCCTGTATTCGCAGGTGGATATCGAGTCAGTGCGCAGCATCCTGGCGTGGATTGAGCGCGGCGTGGCAGTCAGCAAGGTTGGCAAGATTCTCGCCAAAAGCAGCTCGATCAAGTCCGCCAGTTCGCCGGTGTATGAAGAGGTCAGCGCCAGCGAATGGGGCGAATGGCAAACTCAGCTACGCCGCGCCATCAGTGCCTTCGATGAGGTACGCCTGGATCGCCTGTACGGCCAGATTTTCTCCAGTTATCCGCTGCCCGTGGTGTTTCAGGACATCCTTATGCCGCTGTGGCAAGAGCTGTTGCTGCGTCAGGACGAATACGGCCAGACCAGCGAGTGGCTGTTCCTCGACACCTTTCTGCGTGCCCGCACACTGCAGCGCCTGCAGGTGCTACGTGCGCAAGTTGAAGAGCGGGTGCTGCTGGCGGCACTGTCGGGTCATTGCCGTGAGCTGGAACTATTGGTGGCCGGGCTGCTGCTCAGCAGTGCAGATACCGCCGTCAGTGTGCTCGGGCTGGGGCAGCCACTCGAAGAGCTGACCCTAATCTGCGAAAAAATGCAGCCCCAGGCCCTCGTGTTGTTCTCTAATCAACCGCCCAGTGACGATTTGCCGAAGGTGCTGACACGCCTGGCGCTGGCATTGAATTGCCCGCTGGTGATGGCCGGTGATGGTGCGGATTTGGCCGAGGAAAGCCTCAGCGGTTCGCCGATTGCCTGCTTGGGCAATGAAGGGCGCTTGATGCAGCGTCGCCTACAGCAATTTCTGGCTGGGCATCTGGATACCTAGTTGCGCTGATTAATCCTCTCTGAATAGCGCCGCTGCGAGCCTGCAGTGCGCGTTTGCGTGCGCCTGTGATTTGCTGTTGATTTCAATTAGTTGTACGTCCTGTACAGGAAAGGCTTGCCATTCGCAGTTTTTGGCTATACAAAAACTATACATTTTTAGTTTGTGTATAGATTGTATCCACTTGTATAGCTTGAGGACTCAGCCACATGACCCAATACCGCGCCCCCCTTCGTGACATGCGTTTCGTTTTTGACGAGGTGCTCGACGCTTATGCCACCTTGCAGTCGCTGCCTAGTCAGCGCGAGTTCGGAGACGACCTCGGTGGCGCCATTTTGGAAGAAGCCGCAAAGTTGGCGGAGAACGTACTGGCCCCGCTGAATGGGCCGGGTGACAAGCAAGGTTGTCAGTACGACCCGCAAACCAAATCGGTGAAAGCCCCGGACGGTTTTCGCGAGGCCTACAAGCAGTTTGCCGAAGGCGGTTGGACTGCACTCGCCTGCACGCCCGAATTTGGTGGCCAAGGCTTACCCCACGTTCTGAATATGATGGTTGAGGAAATGGTCTGCTCGGCCAACCTGTCGTTGGGCATGTACCCAGGCCTGACCCACGGTGCAATTAATGCACTGACCGCCCACGGCACCCGTGAATTGCAGGAACGCTACCTGCCGAAACTGATCAGTGGCGAATGGACCGGCACCATGTGCCTGACCGAGCCGCAGTGCGGTACTGATTTGGGCCTGATCCGCACCCGTGCAGTGCCGCAGGCCGATGGCAGCTACGCCATTACAGGCACCAAGATCTGGATCACCGGTGGTGAGCACGATCTGGTCGACAACATTCTGCACTTGGTGCTGGCCAAACTGCCGGATGCACCGGACAGCGTCAAAGGCATCTCGCTGTTTCTCGTGCCCAAGTTCCTTGAAGACGGCAGCCGTAATCCAGCTTTCTGTGGCGGCTTGGAACACAAGATGGGCATCAAGGGCTCGGCCACCTGCGTGATGAACTTCGAAGGTGCGCAAGGCTGGTTGATCGGTGAGGCCAACAAGGGCCTGAAGTGCATGTTCACCATGATGAATTCGGCACGTTTGATGGTCGGTATGCAGGGCCTAGGCATTGCCGAGAGCGCTTACCAAGTAAGCCTGGGTTTTGCCAAAGAGCGCCTGCAAAGTCGCTCGTTGTCCGGCCCGAAAGCAGCCGATAAGCCTGCTGACCCGATCATTGTGCACCCCGATGTGCGGCGCATGCTGCTGCGCCAGAAAGTGATGATTGAGGGATGTCGCGCTCTGGCCTACTTCACCGGCCTGCACGAAGACGTTGCCCATGACCATGAAGACGCGGCGGTACGCGAGCAGGCCGATGACCTGGTGCAACTGCTGACTCCAGTGGTGAAATCCTTCCTCACCGATGAAGGGTTCAATTGTGCCAACGAAGGCCTGCAAGTGCTCGGCGGTTCGGGTTACACCGAGGACTGGGGCATCGAGCAGCTGGTGCGTGATGCGCGGATTACCCGCATCTACGAAGGCACCAACGGCATTCAGGCGCTCGATCTGGTCGGCCGCAAGCTGAGCTTGGGTGGCGGTCGTGCAGTGCGCAATTACTTCACGTTGATTGAGAGCTGGCTCAAGGCCAATGCGGATAGCGAACACGCAACTGCCGTTGGCGCGGCGCTCAAGCAATTGCAGCAAGCCACGCTATGGATTGCCAGCGAAGGGATGAAAGACCCCGAGCAAGCTGGCGCCGCAGCTACGCCTTACTTGCGCCTGTTCGCCCTGACCAGCCTGGCCTGGATGTGGGCGCGGATGGCCGTAGTGGCTAAAGCCAAGCTGGCGGCGGGCAGCACAGAAACCGTGTATTACGGCGCCAAGATGAAATCTGCAGATTTTTATATGGCGCGCATTCTGACTGAAACCGACAGCCTGTTGGCTGAGGTCAAGGCCGGCAAAGCCACGCTCATGGCATTCAGTGAGGAGGAGTTTGCGGCCTGATACGACTGCGCAATCCGATAGCCAGCGTGTACCGCCCTTTCGGCTATCGGATTTTTTATCCCTGCTGCAGGAGTTTTCCTGCACTTTAGGCCCGCGCTGATTGCGGGTCTTTTTTTGCTTGCTGGTTTGTGCTGAACCGTTGCCTGCTCAGCTGGCTGTGTTTAGCCGTTGTTCTTGCTGGTGCTGCTGGTAGATGAACTGACGCAGGTGCTCGTCGCTTTGCGGATCCAGCGCGTGCAGTTCGTAGGCCAGCAGGCCGCTCTCGGTTTCACGGACGAAAACTCCAGCCACGGCAATCGGTGCCTGTTCGTCCACCGCTAATACCAGCTGGAAGCGTTTGGGTGCTTTGCGCCGTGCCCGATGTTCGATCAACGCACCATTCATCGATAACTGGTGAATCCATAGGTCGCTGGGTTGCGCCTGCTTGGTGTGCAGCGGCAGTGGTTCGGGCAGGGGCGAGCGCCAGGCGCGGTTGATTTCACCTTCGTCGAAAATTTGCGGGGCGCTGAGTTGCAGTTGAGGCGCGCGCCTGCCGCTCTGGCTGAGCTGCAGGTCAAAGGTCAGGAGTTGATTGGCGATGTGCGCATGCAGGCTCAAGGGTTCATTGACTGCGCAGTGCGCGAGCAGCTCGCTGAGCTGTTGGCCAATATCTGCCGACAGGGGCGGCTGACGACGCTGCTCCGTAGTCGCGGGTTGATGTAACTGGCGAATAAACGCCAGTTCTTCTTGGGTCAGCAGTGCCTGTTCTTGCATGGTCGCGGTCTATATCAAGCTCAGTAGCTGTTGTGACCGCGGCGGCCGGGATTAGTTACTGCCGGTCGTCGCCTGCAGCCGGGCCAGCTCGGCCTTGAGTGTGGCCAGTTCGGTTTCCAGCACTTTGACGCGCTCCTGCGCCTCGACCTGCTCGGTGACGTTTTTCTGGATTCCGATGTAGTAGGTTAGCTGGTCGGCGTCATTGACCACCGGGGTGATCGACAATTCGTTCCAGAACGGGCTGCCGTCCTTGCGGTAGTTACGAATGATCTGCCGACACGGGCGCTGGGTTTTCACCGCTTCGCGGATGGCGTCCAGGCCTGCCTGGTCGCGGTCGCCGGCTTGGAGGAAGCGGCAATCCTGATAAAGGATGTCCTCACTGGTATAGCCGGTGAGCTTCTCAAAGGCGGGGTTGGCATAGATCAGGATGTTGTCGTCACCTTCCTGTTCGGCAACCACGATGCCGTCGTTGGAGGCGTTGATCACCAGTTGCAGCAGTTTGGCGTTGATCATGAGGCGATTTCCCAGTCTATGTCCGCTGCATTCTAAAACATCCGGGCGGGCTGTCTACTTGCGGCATAATGCCGGGCTTATCGACTTGCTTCTGTCTGTTTCGGAGTTCTGCATGAAAATCGCCGTCTTTTCCGGCTCGGTATACGGCACCGCCGAAGAAGTTGCACGCCACGCCGAGCGTCTGTTGAATGCTGCGGGCCTTGAGGCCTGGCACAACCCGCGGGCCAGTCTGGCCGAGATCCAGGCCTTTGCCCCCGAGGCGTTTCTCGCGGTGACCTCGACCACCGGCATGGGCGAGTTGCCAGATAACCTGCAGCCGCTGTACTACGCCCTGCGTGACCATATGCCCGCCTGGAACGGCCTGCCGGGCGGGGTGATTGCCTTGGGGGACGCCAGTTATGGCGACACGTTCTGTGGCGGCGGCGAGCTGGTGAGCGAGTTGTTTGCCGAGTTGGGCATTACTGCCGTGCAGCCGATGCTGCGCCTGGACAGCAGTGAAAGTGTAACCCCGGAAACTGACGCCGAGCCGTGGCTGGCCGAGTTTATTCAGGCGTTGCAAGGCTAATTCTGCGGCCCACGCAGCAGCGCTGCGCTACTGAGTGGGCCGATCCTCGCTGAATATGACCCGAAAGGTCAGCACGCTGGCCGCTAGAGCGACTCATCTTTACTGGGGCGCTCGCTAGACTCCTTGGCACGTCTAATAAGAACTGCCGAGGAATCCGTCATGACCGTTGCCCACGCTCTGCCTGTTGTAAGCCTCAAGGATCAAGTCTCTGCCGCCGAGTGGCAGACCCGCGTCGACCTGGCCGCGTGTTACCGATTGATTGCCATGCACGGCTGGGATGACCTGATCTTCACCCATATTTCAGCGAAGATTCCCGGCAGCGAAGAGTTTCTGATCAATCCCTTCGGCCTGATGTTCCATGAAATCAGCGCGTCCAGCTTGGTGAAGATCGACCTCGCCGGCAACAAGCTGATGGACAGCCCTTACACCATCAACCCAGCCGGTTACACCATCCACAGCGCGGTGCACGAGGTGCGCCACGAGGTGGCCTGCGTGGCGCACATCCATACCGCCGCTGGGATTGCCGTCTCGGCGCAAAAACAGGGTTTGCTGCCGTTGTCGCAGCAGTCCTTGTTTGTCCTGTCCAGCCTGGCCTATCACGGCTATGAAGGTGTAGCGCTGAACCATGATGAAAAGGCCCGCCTGCAAGCCGACCTGGGCGACAAGAACTTTATGATCCTGCCCAACCACGGCCTGCTCACGGCGGGCAACAGCATCGCCGATACCTTCCTGATGCTGTTCACCTTGCAACGCGCCTGCGAGATTCAAGTCATGGCCCAGGGCGGCGGTGCTGAGCTGATCCATATTCCGCAGCAGATTCTCGACGGCGCCCAGGCGATGATCGCGGGGGTGATGAAAACCGCGCAAGGCATGGGCGGCTCGCTGGCCTGGCCGGCATTGCTGCGCAAACTTGACCAGCAGATGCCGGGGTACGCCGAATGAGTGCCTTGCCTGGTATTCCTCTGGCAAATTGGCGCGCCCAGGGCCTGAGCTTCAGTTTCCAGGGGCATGCCATGCGCTACTGGGTGACGGGCGATGAGCACGCCGAACCGCTGTTGTTGATCCATGGTTTCCCCACCGCCAGCTGGGATTGGCATTACCTGTGGGCACCGCTGGCGGCGCGTTATCGGGTGATTGCCTGCGACATGCTGGGCTTTGGCGACTCCGCCAAACCGCGCGGGTATGCCTACAGCCTGCTGCAGCAGGCGGATCTGCAGCAGGCCTTGCTGGAGCACTTGCACATCAAGGGGCCGGTGCACGTATTGGCCCATGACTATGGCGACAGCGTGGCTCAAGAGTTGCTGGCGCGGCACCATGAACAGCGCTTCAAACTGGCCAGCTGTGTATTCCTCAATGGCGGTTTGTTCCCGGAAACCCATCGCCCGGTGCTAGTGCAGAAGCTGCTGCTCAGCCCCGTCGGCGCACTGATCGGCAGTTTGTTCAGCCGTAAGAAGCTGGCCGCCAGTTTTGCCAAAGTGTTCGGCCCACACACCCAGCCGAGCGCCAGTGAGCTGGACGACTTCTGGAGCCTGGTCGCCGAAAACAATGGGCCTGGCGTGATGCATCGGCTGATTCGCTATATGCCGGAGCGCCGTGTGCAGCGCGAGCGCTGGGTGGCGGCGATGCAAAAAGCCGGGGTGCCGCTGCGGGTGATTGATGGCGCAGTTGACCCGATCTCCGGTGCGCATATGGTGGAGCGCTATCGTGAGTTGATCGCCGATGCCGACACGGTGCTGCTTGCAGGCATTGGCCACTACCCCCAGACCGAGGCGCCAGAGCAGGTTTTGCAGCATTATCTGGCCTTTCGGCAAGCGTTGGAGCCCGCGCAATGAACAGGCGTCTGCTACTGAAATTTACCGCGCTCGGAGGTGTGGCGGCCGCCGGCGCGGGCTTTTGGGCCTTGCCGACCAGTGAGCGGCCTGCCGCTTTGAGCCTGGATGGGGCGCTGGCGCTGCTGGCCAGCATGGTGGATACACCGCTGATCAGCCTCAAGGGCTGGAGCCCGGCGCAGGTGTTTAACCACTGCGCGCAGAGTATCGAGTACTCCATCAGCGGTTATCCGCAGCTAAAGCCGGCG
>JAWWDH010000148.1:0-7900 GCA_033720015.1 Pseudomonas sp. | reverse complement strand
CAGCCCTGAATCCAACGCCATCATGGCAGCTAACACGCCAGTCTATGACCACCTGCGCGCCACCCAGCCGCACGGCTTGATCTCCGGCTCGGGCATGGATGTGGGCCTACCGGATGGCCAGATGGGCAACTCCGAGGTCGGCCATATGAACCTCGGCGCGGGCCGCGTGGTGTATCAGGACTTCACCCGGGTGACCAAAGCCATCCGTGATGGCGAGTTCTTCAGCAACCCGACCCTCACTGCGGCGGTGGACAAGGCCGTTAGCGCCGGCAAAGCCGTGCACATCCTCGGCCTGCTTTCCGATGGCGGCGTGCACAGCCACCAGGATCACCTCGTCGCCATGGCCGAACTGGCTGCGCAACGCGGTGCGGAAAAAATCTACCTGCACGCCTTTCTCGATGGCCGCGACACGCCGCCGAAAAGCGCACAACCGTCTATCGAGTTGCTCGACGCTGCTTTCGCCAAACTGGGTAAAGGCCGCATCGCCAGCCTCAGTGGCCGTTACTTTGCCATGGACCGCGACAACCGCTGGGAGCGCGTCGAGCAGGCCTACCAGCTGCTAGTCGATGGCAACGGCCAGTTCAACGCCGCCACGGCCGTGGAAGGCCTGAATGCCGCCTATGCACGCGGCGAGAGCGATGAGTTCGTCAAAGCCACCTGCATCGGCGAGCCGGTGACCATGGAGGACGGCGACGCCGTGGTGTTTATGAACTTCCGCGCCGACCGCGCTCGCGAACTGACCCGCGCCTTTGTCGAGCCCGGCTTCAACGAGTTTGAGCGTAAGCGCGTGCCGCAACTGGCCGAGTTCGTCATGCTCACCCAGTACGCGGCGAGCATTCCGACACCCAGCGCCTACAAACCGCAGGCGCTGACCAACGTGCTCGGCGAATACCTGGCAAACAACGGCAAAACCCAGCTGCGCATCGCCGAAACCGAGAAGTACGCCCACGTCACTTTCTTCTTCTCCGGCGGCCGCGAAGAGCCCTTTGCCGGTGAAGAGCGCATCCTGATTCCCTCGCCGAACGTCGCCACTTATGATCTGCAGCCGCAGATGAGCGCGCCGGAAGTCACCGACAAGATCGTCGACGCTATCGAAAACCAGCGCTATGACGTGATCATCGTCAACTACGCCAACGGCGATATGGTCGGCCACACCGGCGTGTTCGCCGCCGCCGTGGCCGCCGTGGAGTGCCTGGACGGCTGCGTCGGGCGCATCGTTGCGGCGCTGGACAAGGTCGGTGGCGAAGCACTGATCACCGCCGACCATGGCAACGTTGAGCAAATGGCCGACGAAAGCACCGGCCAGGCCCACACCGCACACACCTGTGAGCCGGTGCCGTTCATCTATGTCGGCAAGCGCCCGGCGACCATTCGCCCAGGCGGCGTACTGGCCGATGTGGCGCCGACCTTGCTGACCCTGATGGGCCTGCCGGTACCGGCAGAAATGACCGGAACCAGCATTGTCGAGCTGAACTGAGCCATTGCCCGCCGGCCAGGTGCAACGCCTGGCCGGCGGGCAGCGTGCTGACTGCTTAAGGCTGTCGATCGCGCGACGCTGGCGGCACCGATGCCGTGCAGCCAGCCGCCAGTTTTTTCTGATCGGCTATCCATAAAAACCGCCCTACTGGCCGCCATTGCATGATGTTAAAAATGGCCCCCAGCCATTTTTTAGGCATACTAGGCGCGTTCTTAATTCAGGTAGCGTCAGCCCCATGTTTCGTGCCCTCGCCGTTATTTTCCTGACTGTCCTGCTCACGCCTGCCCTCGCTGACCAGAAGCGTGATGCGCAGAAGCAACTGGACGCCGCACGTGCCGATGTCAGTGAGCTAAAACAACTGCTGGAAAAGCTGCAGCAGGAGAAATCCGGCGTGCAGAAAGACCTGAAGAAAACCGAAAGCGAAATGGGCCAGCTGGAGAAGCAGGTTAAAAGCCTGCAGCAGGACCTGAAACACAGCGAAGAGGAAATCCAGCGCCTCGACAGCGAGAAAAAAAAACTCCAGGGCGCGCGCCTTGAACAACAGCGCCTGATCGGCATCCAGGCCCGCGCCGCTTACCAGAGCGGCCGCCAGGAGTACGTCAAGCTACTGCTCAACCAGCAGAACCCGGAAAAATTCTCACGCACCCTGACCTACTACGACTACCTCAGCGAAGCGCGCATGGAGCAACTCGGCGCCTTCAATGAAACCCTGCGCCAGCTGGCCAATGTCGAGATGGAAATCGTCAACCAGCAGAACCAACTGCTGGAGCAGAAAAGCGCCCTGGACGGCCGCCGCGAGCAACTCGCCAGCGTACGCAATGAGCGTCAGCTGGCCCTGGCCAAGCTGAGCAAAGAGTTCTCCGCCCGCGACCAGAAGCTCAAGGCCCGCCAGCAAGAACAAGCCAACCTGGCTCGCGTGCTGAAAACCATCGAGGCAACCCTCGCCCGCCAGGCCCGCGAAGCCGAAGCAGCGCGCCAGCAGGCCCTGCTCGCCGAACGCGAGGCGCAATCGCGCAGCCCGGCAAAAGCCGCCAGTAGCGGCCCGCTGGTCAGCTCCGGCGCCAGCTTCGGCGGGCCATTCGCCAAAGCCCGCGGCAAGCTGCCCTGGCCGGTCAATGGCCGTCTCGTGGCCCGCTACGGCACCCCTCGCGGTGGCGATGCACGAACCAAATGGGACGGCGTACTGATCGGCGCGGCTGCCGGCAGCCAGGTGCAGGCCGTGCATGGCGGACGCGTGGTATTTGCCGACTGGTTGCGCGGCGCCGGGCTTCTGGTCATTCTCGACCATGGCAACGGCTATTTAAGTCTCTATGGGCATAACCAAAGCTTGCTCAAGAACGCCGGCGACGTGGTCAAAGCCGGCGAAGCCATCTCCACTGTTGGCAACAGCGGCGGCCAAGAGACCTCGGCGCTGTATTTCGCAATTCGCCAGCAGGGCCGCCCGATTGACCCCGCTCAATGGTGCCGCGCACAAGGATAAGTGCCGCGATTATCGATTCTGGACCAGGAGTACGTTCAACATGCCGCATCTGTTCCGCCTCACCGCCCTCGCCCTGGCCGTTACCCTGCTGGGCGGCACGGCCGCCTTCGCCGCGCCGGCCACCGTTCCTGCCACGGTCAATGACAGCGCGCCATTGCCGCTGGACGAGCTGCGTACCTTTGCCGAAGTGATGGACCGCATCAAATCGGCCTACGTCGAGCCGGTCAGCGACAAGACCCTGCTGGAAAATGCGATCAAGGGCATGCTCAGCAACCTCGACCCGCACTCGGCCTACCTCGAGCCGGAAGCCTTCCGCGACCTGCAGGAAAGCACCAGCGGTGAATTCGGCGGTTTGGGCATTGAGCTCGGCAGCGAAGACGGTTTTCTCAAGGTGGTGTCACCGATTGATGACACCCCGGCGTCCGCAGCAGGCATTCAACCCGGCGACCTGATTGTGAAAATTAACGGCCAGCCGACCAAAGGCCTGTCGCTGATGGAAGCGGTCGAAAAAATGCGCGGCAAAGCCGGCACAGATATCGAGCTGACCCTGGTCCGCGAAGGCAGCAAACCCTTCGAGGTCGAGCTGACCCGCGCGGTGATCAAGGTCAAGAGCGTGAAAAGCCAGTTGCTCGACGACGGTTACGGCTACGTGCGCATCACCCAGTTCCAAGTCAACAGCGGCGAAGAAGTCGGCAAGGCCCTGAACAAGCTGCGCAAGGACAATGGCAAGAAGCTGCGTGGCTTGGTCCTCGACCTGCGCAACAACCCCGGTGGCGTGCTGCAGGCAGCCGTGGAAGTCACCGATCACTTCCTCAAGAAGGGCCTGATCGTCTACACCGAAGGGCGCATCGCCAACTCCGAACTGCGCTTCAACGCCGACCCGGCCGACGCCAGCGAAGGCGTACCGTTGGTGGTGCTGATTAACGGCGGCAGCGCCTCGGCCTCGGAAATCGTCGCCGGCGCCCTGCAGGATCACAAGCGCGGCGTGCTAATGGGTACCGACAGTTTCGGCAAAGGCTCGGTACAGACCGTGCTGCCGCTGAACAATGACCGCGCCCTGAAGCTCACCACCGCCCTGTACTTCACCCCTAACGGCCGTTCGATCCAAGCCCAGGGCATCGTCCCAGACATCGAGGTTGCGCGCGCCAAGCTGACCCGTGAAAAAGCTGAAAGCGGGATCAAGGAAGCCGACCTGCAAGGTCACCTGGGCAACGGTAACGGGGGCGCGGACAAACCAAGCAAGAGTAAAGCCGGCGCAGCGGTACGCCCGCAGGACGACGACTACCAGCTGAGCCAGGCACTCAACCTGCTCAAAGGCCTGAACGTCACCCGTGGCGACTAAGGCTGATTGGCGCGGGTAACCTGTCACCATCCCCCTCGCTGGCACACACTAAAAAGCCCGGTCTTGATCACTCAAGGCCGGGCTTTTTTTGCACCTGTCACTACAGGTAGTTATTGGTCATCTCGTCGACAAAGCCTTCAGCACGCAGCTCATCCAAGGCCTTCTGCAGGCGCTGTACCACCTCATCGGGGGTGTCCTTGTTCAGTGCCAGATACAGCTCCGCTTCGTTGAAGCGCAGCGCCGTATTCAGGCCGCTGACACCTTCCTGCTTGGCCAGGTAGCGACCCACTGGATCAGTGGTGGCCCACAGGTCGATCTTGCCGCTGAGCAGCTTCTTGATGTTTTCCTGATCGCGCAAGGCGTTGGTCGGCGTCAACCCCTGGCTTTCCAGGTGCTGGCTGACCGCGTCGTTCTTGTACGCGCCAACCTGGTACTGCGCGGCATCCTTAAGGCTGGCGACGCTGAGGTTGTTACCCGGCGCAGCCAACAGCACCCAGCCGGTCTTGGCCAGCGGTCCGACCCATTTGAACAGCGGCTGCCGTTCTGGCGTGAAGGTGGTGGAGAACAGGCCATAGTTGGCCTTGTCCAAGGTCAGGCGATAGAGGCGATCCCAAGGGAAGCGCAGGGTCAGGGTGTAGTTGATGCCGGCACGCTTGAACATCGCCCGGACGATCTCGGCGCTGATGCCGTCGATGCCATCATCACGGGCAAAGTTCTTGTCATCCACCGCCATATTGAACGGCGGGAAATTCTCGGTCAGCAGCACCACTTTGTAATCGGCTGGGAGCTCTGCACGGACCGCACAGGCGCTCAGCACAAGGCCCAACAACAGACCGCCTTTCAAGGTTTTCAACATAGGTCATTCCGCTCGCATGAATTGTGATTATGGCTAGCGGCATCCCTGCTCGGGCACAGACCCGGCGACGTATGGTGCTTGGCGTCAACCATCCATGGCTGCGGGCCAGCTTGTGGCCGGCCCGCTGGTATTTCGTATTACAGGTAGTTGTTCAGAATATCGTCGACAAAGCCTTCGCTGCGCATCTTGTCCAACTCGCCTTGCAGTTTCTGCACCACTTCGTCCGGCACCTCTTTGTTAAGGGCCAGATACAGCTCTGCGCTGTCGAAACGCAGAATGGTTTTTAGGCCGGAAATACCTTCCTGCTTTGCCAGGTAACGTCCGGCAGGGTCGCCAGTGGCCCACAGGTCAATCTGCCCGGCCATCAGCTTTTTAGCATTTTGTGTGTCGCGCAAAGCGGTGATCGGCTGCAGGCCTTGCTCTGCTAAGTGCTGGGCAATTGCATCGCCTTTGTAGGCACCGATCTGGTACTGCTTGGCGTCTTCCAGACTGTTCAGGGTGATTGGGCTATCGGCCTTGCCGAGCAACACCCAGTCATCCGGGCCAATCGGCCCAACCCATTTGAACAGGGCTTCGCGGTCAGGCAGGCGCGCCGTGACGAACACGCCATAACCAGGCTTTTCCAGCGCCAGCTTATAAATGCGGTCCCACGGGAAACGCAGGGTCATGTTGTATTGAATGCCGGCACGCTTGAACATCTCACGGACAATATCCACCGCGATGCCGTCAATATTGTCTTCTTGGGCAAAGTTCTTGCCGTTGATCGCCATGTTGTAGGGCGGGAAGTTCTCGGTCAGCAGGACCATGCGGTAATTCGGGTCGATTTCCGCCCGCGCACTGCCTGCGAGCACCATAACAGTGCCGGCAAGGGCGGCTAGTAGTTGCTTTAACATGACGTCTCACATCGGTAGTTGGCCTGAGCTGCAAGCATACTCAGCCCGGTTGGCTTCGCCCAGCCTGAAATAACGCCGGCACGCATACGCATTCGCCCGCCTGGCTATGAAGCAGACACACAGTATTGCGGCCGCATTCGAGCCAATTACGAACGGCGTGATTGTAGCGGGGCAGTCGACTTCTTGCTGTCGACTGTCCCGCAGCAGTGGCCGGCAAGACTGCCAGCCAGAAGGGTTTAACGTACGACGATGCCGCGGCTGGCCATATACGCCTTGGCTTCCGGCACGGTGTATTCACCGAAGTGGAAAATGCTCGCAGCCAGTACGGCAGCGGCCTTGCCTTCGATAATGCCGTCGGCCAGGTGCTGCAAGTTGCCGACGCCACCGGAGGCGATTACCGGGATGCCGACCATCTCACTGATGGCACGGGTAACACCGAGGTCATAGCCGCTCTTCACGCCGTCCTGATCCATGCTGGTCAGGAGGATTTCACCGGCGCCGAGGTCTTCCATTTTCTTCGCCCACAGCACCGCATCCAGGCCAGTCGGCTTGCGCCCACCGTGGGTGAAAATCTCCCAGCGCGGGGTTTCACCCGGCTTGGACACGCGCTTGGCATCGATGGCCACGACGATGCACTGCGAACCGAACCGTGAGGCCGCTTCGCCGACGAATTCCGGGGTGAACACCGCCGCAGTATTGATCGACACTTTATCCGCGCCGGCATTCAGCAGGTTGCGAATGTCCTGCACGCTGCGCACGCCGCCACCGACGGTCAGCGGGATAAACACCTGGCTGGCCATGCGCTCAACCGTATGCAGCGTGGTGTCGCGACCGTCGACGCTGGCGGTGATGTCGAGGAAGGTAATTTCATCGGCACCCTGCTCGTCATAGCGCCGGGCAATTTCCACCGGATCACCGGCATCGCGAATGTTCTCGAACTGCACGCCCTTGACCACGCGACCGTTGTCGACGTCGAGGCAGGGGATGATGCGTTTTGCCAAAGCCATAACAATGCTCTCGTTGGATGGGGCGGGCGGCGTTCCGTTGAGCGCAGCGATACCCATCGTCGCCTCAACAGATGACTCCATCGGTGGGTTACGCCGCTGCGCAGCTAACCCACCCTACGTTCAGATCAACCCTGGAAGCTATCGCAAAAGGCCTGCGCCTCCGCGACATCCAGGGTGCCTTCGTAAATCGCCCGACCGGTAATCGCACCGACGATACCTGGCGAGCGGGCCAACAGCAGTTTCTCGATATCACTGAGGTTATGGATGCCGCCCGAGGCAATCACCGGGATCTTGCTAGCTGCTGCCAACGCCACGGTGGCCTCAACGTTGCAGCCCTGCATCATGCCGTCTTTGGCGATGTCGGTATAAACGATGGCACTGACGCCATCGGCCTCAAAGCGCTTGGCCAGGTCAGTGGCCTGTACCGTGGAGACTTCGGCCCAGCCGTCGGTGGCGACAAAGCCGTCTTTGGCATCCAGACCGACGATGATCTTGCCGGGGAAGGCTTTGCACGCATCGGTGACGAACTGCGGATCTTTCACCGCCTTGGTGCCAATGATCACGTAGCTGACGCCGGCGCGCACGTAATGCTCGATGGTCTCCAGCGAGCGGATGCCACCGCCGATCTGGATCGGCAGGTGCGGATAACGCTTGGCAATGGCGGTAACCACCTCGCCATTGACCGGCTGACCTTCGAAGGCGCCGTTAAGGTCGACCAGGTGCAGCCGACGGCAACCGCCGTCGACCCACTTGGCCGCCATGCTCACCGTGTCATAGGAAAACACCGTGGAGTCTTCCATACAGCCCAGGCGCAGACGCACACAAGCGCCGTCCTACAAATCGAT
>JAWWDH010000147.1:0-7923 GCA_033720015.1 Pseudomonas sp. | reverse complement strand
CGCGGCGATCTTCCACCTGATGACCCACGCCTTCTTCAAGGCCCTGCTGTTCCTCGCCTCCGGTGCGGTGATCAACGCCTGCCACCACGAGCAGAACATCTTCAAGATGGGCGGTCTGTGGAAGAAATTGCCATTGGCTTACGCCAGCTTTATCGTCGGCGGCGCGGCCCTGGCGGCACTGCCGCTGATCACGGCGGGCTTCTACTCCAAGGATGAAATCCTCTGGGAGGCATTTGCCAGCGGTCATCAGTGGCTGCTCTATGCCGGCTTGATCGGTGCCTTCCTGACCTCGCTCTACACCTTCCGCCTGATCTTTATCGCCTTCCACGGTGAGCAGCAGACCGAAGCCCATGCCGGCCATGGCGTCGCCCACTGGCTACCGCTGGTGACTTTGATTGTGTTGTCGACCTTTATCGGTGCGTTGATCAGCCCGCCGCTGGCAGGTGTGCTGCCGCAGAGCGTCGGGCATGCCGGCGGCGAAGCTAAGCACAGCCTGGAAATCGCTTCCGGGGCTATAGCGATCATCGGCATCGTCCTGGCCGCGCTGCTGTTTCTCGGCAAGCGCCGCTTCGCTACGGCAGTGGCGCAGAGTGCGCCTGGGCGCTTCCTCTCGGCCTGGTGGTTCGCTGCCTGGGGCTTCGACTGGCTTTACGACAAGCTGTTTGTGCAGCCGTATTTGCTGCTTTGCCGGTTGCTCGGGCGTGACCCGATTGACCGCAGCATTGGCTTGATTCCGTTTCTCGTGCGCGGCGGCAACGCGCTGCTGGCCAGCAGCGAGACCGGCCAAGTGCGCTGGTATGCCACGTCGATTGCCGGGGGTGCCGTGCTGGTACTCGCCGTCCTCCTGTTTCTGAATTAAGGAAAAACAGCCTGATGATTCTGCCCTGGCTAATCCTGATCCCCTTTATCGGCGGCTTGCTGTGCTGGCAGTTCGAGCGCTTCGGCAACGTGCTGCCGCGCTGGATTGCCCTGTTAACCATGGGCCTGTTGTTCGCGCTCGGCCTGTGGCTGTGGGCCACCGGTGACTTCAGCTTGGCGCCTGCTCCTGGTAATGGGCCGGGCGCGGCGCCGCAGTGGGCGGCCGAGTTTCAGGTGCCGTGGATTGAGCGTTTCGGCATCAGCGTGCATCTGGCGCTAGATGGTCTCTCTGTATTGATGATCAGCCTTACCGGCTTGCTCGGTGTGCTCTCGGTGCTGTGTTCGTGGAACGAGATCCAGAACCGCGTCGGTTTCTTCCACCTCAACCTGATGTGGATTCTCGGCGGTGTAGTCGGGGTGTTCCTCGCGGTCGACCTGTTTCTGTTCTTCTTTTTCTGGGAAATGATGCTGGTGCCGATGTATTTCCTCATCGCGCTCTGGGGGCATAGCGGCAGTGACGGCAAGACGCGCATCACTGCGGCCACCAAGTTCTTTATCTTCACCCAGGCCAGCGGCCTGATCATGCTGCTGGCGATTCTCGGCCTGGTGTTTGTGCACTTTGACCAGACCGGCGTGCTGACCTTCAGCTATGCCAATCTGCTCAACACCCAGATGGCAGCGGGTACCGAGTACGTTCTGATGCTCGGCTTCTTTATCGCCTTCGCGGTGAAGTTCCCGGTGGTGCCATTCCATTCCTGGCTGCCGGATGCTCACGCCCAGGCGCCGACGGCAGGTTCTGTGGACCTGGCCGGTATCCTGCTGAAAACCGCCGCCTACGGTCTGCTGCGCTTTGCTTTGCCGCTGTTCCCCAACGCCTCAGCCGAGTTCGCACCGATCGCGCAGTGGCTCGGCGTGTTCGCCATTATCTATGGCGCGCTGCTGTCGTTTGCGCAGACCGACATCAAGCGCCTGGTGGCCTACTCCAGCGTGTCGCACATGGGTTTTGTGCTGATCGCCATCTACTCCGCCAGCGAGATCGCCCTGCAAGGTGCGGTGGTGCAGATGCTCGCTCACGGCTTATCGGCGGCGGCGCTGTTTATCCTCTGCGGTCAGCTGTATGAGCGCCTGCACACCCGCGACATGCGCGAGATGGGTGGCATCTGGGCGCGTATGCCGTGGCTGCCGGCGCTGAGCCTGTTCTTCGCCGCTGCGGCGCTGGGCCTGCCGGGTACTGGTAACTTTGTCGGTGAGTTCCTGATTCTGCTCGGCAGTTTCCAGAGCGCACCGTGGGTCTCTGTGGTGGCGGCAACCGGCCTGGTATTCGGTTCGGTCTATGCGCTGATCATGATTCACCGTGCCTACTTCGGTCCGGCCAAAGCGGATAGCGCATTGCCTGGCCTGCAGGTGCGTGAGTTGAGCATGGTGCTCGGCCTCGCCGTGCTGCTTATTCTGCTCGGGGTCTACCCGCAGCCGGTGCTCGATACCTCCGCCGCCAGCATGCAAGGCGTGCAGCAGTGGCTGGGTAGCGCCCTCAATCAACCTGTTCTGGCCCGGTGAGCGGCTTAATGGAAAGCCATGCTATGCAACTGACGACTCAACACTTTATCGCGCTGCTGCCGTTGCTGATCACCAGTGCCACCGTGGTGCTGGTGATGCTCGCCATCGCCTGGAAGCGCCACCACACCCTGACCTTTGGCCTGTCGGTGCTGGGCCTCAACCTGGCACTGCTGTCACTGCTGCCGGCGCTTGAAGTGACGCCGATTCAGGTCACGCCGCTGTTGCTGGTGGATAAATTTGCTTGTTACTACATGGCGCTGGTGCTGGCCGCGACGCTGGCGTGCGTCACCCTGACTCACGCCTACCTGGGCGGCGAGTCCGGTAAGGGCTATCCGGGCAACCGCGAAGAGCTGTACCTGCTGATGCTGCTGTCGGCTGCCGGCGGTCTGGTGCTGGTCAGCGCGCAGCATCTGGCGGGCCTGTTTATCGGCCTGGAGCTGCTCTCGGTGCCGACCTACGGCATGATTGCCTATGCCTTCTTTAACAAACGCTCGCTGGAAGCCGGCATCAAGTACATGGTGTTGTCGGCCGCCGGCAGCGCGTTTTTGCTATTCGGCATGGCGCTGCTGTATGCCGAATCGGGCAGCCTGACCTTCGCCGGCATCGGTGCTCAGCTGGCCGCCGATGGCCTGCCGAGTATGCTCGCGCAGTTAGGTGTGGGCATGATGCTGATCGGTCTGGCCTTCAAACTGTCGCTGGTGCCGTTCCACCTGTGGACGCCGGATGTCTACGAAGGCGCGCCGGCCCCGGTGGCGGCATTCCTCGCCACGGCCAGCAAGGTGGCGGTGTTTGCCGTGCTGCTGCGTCTTTATCAGATGTCGCCGGCGATGGCCGGCGGCTGGTTGAATGACCTGCTGACGCTGATCGCCATTGCCTCGATAATCTTCGGTAACCTGCTGGCGCTGTTGCAGAACAACCTAAAGCGCCTGCTCGGTTATTCCTCCATCGCCCACTTCGGCTACCTGCTGGTGGCCCTGATCGCCAGCAAGGGTCTGGCCGTGGAAGCGGTGGGTGTGTACCTGGCGACCTATGTGCTGACCAGTCTCGGCGCGTTCGGCGTGATCACCCTGATGTCCACGCCCTACAGCGGCCGCGACGCCGATGCCTTGTTTGAATACCGTGGCTTGTTCTGGCGCCGTCCGTACCTGACGGCCGTGCTCACCGTGATGATGCTGTCGCTGGCGGGCATTCCGCTCACGGCCGGTTTTATCGGCAAGTTCTACGTGGTTGCAGCCGGTGTGCAATCGCAGCAATGGTGGCTGCTCGCTGCGCTGGTGATCGGCAGTGCCATTGGCGTGTTCTATTACCTACGGGTGATGGTCACCCTGTTTATGGCCGAGGCCAACATGCATCGCCACGATGCACCGCTTGACTGGGCGCAGCGCGCCGGCGGCATCATGTTGCTGGTGGTGGCCGTGCTGGCCTTCTTCCTTGGGGTGTACCCGCAACCGCTGCTGGAGTTGGTGCAGCAGGCCGGATTGATGGCATTGTTGCCGTAATGGATGATCTGGGAGCTGGCGAGTCGATGCATAAAACACTCTTGATTGCTGGCTGTGGTGATGTCGGTAGCCGTCTGGGCCAGCAGCTGAACACGGCGAGTTGGACGGTGTATGGCCTGCGCCGCTCGGTGGCGTTGCTGCCGGAAGGCATTCGCCCGGTTGCCGGTGATCTGCATGCGGATGCCTGCCCAGCTGCCTGGCCGAGCGAACCGCTGGATTACCTGGTGTATTGCGCTGCGGCCACAGAGCGCGATGAGGCGGGCTATCGCGCCGCTTATGTTGATGGTTTGCGCCGGGTACTCGACTGGTTGGCGCAACACGGCCAGCGGCCCAAGCGCCTGCTGTTTGTGTCCAGTAGCGGCGTATACGGTCAGTTGCAGGGCGAATGGGTCGATGAAAGCTCGCCGGCTGAAGCCGAGAGCTATTCCGGGCGAATCATGCGTGAAGCTGAGCAAGTGGCCTTGCACAGCGGGCTGCCGGCTAGCGTGATACGCCTTACCGGGCTTTATGGGCCGGGCCGCGAATGGCTGCTCAAGCAGGTACGCCAGGGTTATCGAGTGGTTAGCGAGCCGCCGCTGTATGCCAATCGCATTCATGTTGATGATGCGGCGGGGCTATTGGCCTATCTGCTGCAAGCCGATGCCCGCGGGGTGGCGCTGGATGACTGCTATATCGGCGTTGATGATCAGCCGGCACCGCTGCACGAGGTGGTGGCCTGGTTGCGCGAGCAGTTGGCTGTTGAGCATTGGTCCGACACCGCCACTGTGCGCCGCGCCGGCAGCAAGCGTTGCAGCAACGCCCGCGCCAAAGCCCTGGGCTGGCAGCCGCAGTACCCGAGTTTTCGCGAAGGCTATCGGGTGATTCTGCAGCAGTTGTAGGCTGTCACTCAGCGTGGTTTAGCGTTTGACTAGCAACCAGCGTTGCTGGCCTTTGTAGTAGTCGGGCATTTCATCGATTTGGGCGCGATTCAGTGCTTCAAAGACGCGCAACTGATTGCCTTCGCGCTCGAATAACCAGCTTTGCCCCTGTTCGCCCAGTTGCAGCCAGAGGCTGTCAGACTCACCGCTCATGGCCGCGCAATCACCGGCTAGGCACAAGGCATAACGCTCTGCTCCGGGCAAACCTTGCACGCCGCCATCGGCCTGAAACACCACCAGCCCCCCTTCACCAACACCTTCCTCGATCAGCCAGCTGCCGCCTAGGTAGGCGCTGTACAAGGCGTGTACGAAGCTGCTGCCGGGTGGCGCAAGTGGGTTGGGTGCTGCTGGGGCACGGATAAAGTGTTGCTCGGGCCAGGCAGCGCTTTGCGCCTGAACCAGTTCGCGGTCGTTAAGGCTCAGGGATTCTTGATCGTCAGCGTAGAAATGCACGTGCAGGTGGCCATCGGCCTCGCGTACGAAGGTGCCTTCGCCGCGTTCGAAGCCGTTGCTGAAGCTGGCCTGCTGGCGCGGGCTATCAATCTGCCATTCCAGATTAGGGCCATAGGCGAGCAGGGCCTCACGCAGGTTGCCACCTTCGACAGCAGCATCAATCGCGGCTTGGTTGATCCAGGTACCGTTAGGGTCTTGCGGCGTGCTGGCACAGCCACTGAGTAGCGCGCTGAACAACAGGGCAGCAAACAGGCAACGCATGGTGCGTCCTCGAGAGGAAAGGGCGGGGCAGTGGCCCCGCCGAGGGACTTATTCGAGTACCAGAATCGCGTCCATTTCCACCTGCGAGCCACGCGGCAGAGCGGCAACGCCGATGGCGGCGCGAGCTGGGTAAGGCTGCTCGAAGTAACGGCCCATGACTTCATTGACCGTGGCGAAGTGCGACAGGTCAGTCAGGAAGATGTTCAGTTTGACGATGTCCTTGAACGAGCCGCCAGCCGCTTCAGCGACGGACTTGAGGTTCTCGAACACCTGCACGGTCTGGGCTTCGAAGCCTTCCACCAGCTCCATGGTTTTTGGGTCAAGCGGGATTTGCCCGGACATGTAGACGGTATTGCCCGCCTTGATCGCCTGGGAGTAAGTGCCGATAGCGGCCGGGGCCTTGTCGCTGGTGATAACGCTCTTGCTCATGGGAACTCCTGCAAAGTTGATGTGGAAGAACACTGCGGCGCGCATTGGCGCACTGCCAGTTAGATTGCCTAGGTTGGGTGAAAGCCACAGCTGCTGTCAAAATACAGCTGGCGGCTGATTGCTGCGGTTAGCCCAGCGGCGGGTCAGCCGCGGGCGCGGGTGATGCGGATGACCCCAATCAGGCCGCGCAGCTTCTTGATCACGCGGGCCAGGTGCACACGGTCGTGCACGCTGACTACCAACTGAACCACGCTGATGCGGCCGTCGCGCTCGTCCATGCTGATTTTCTCGATATTGCCATCGGCGGCATTGACGCTGCCGGCCAGCAGGGCAATCAGGCCGCGCTGGTGCTCCAGTTCGACGCGCAACTCAACATTGAATTCGCCGGTGACATCCTTGGCCCAGGACAGCTGGATGCATTTTTCCGGGTTGTGGCGGATCTCGCCGATGTTCTTGCAGCTGTCCAGGTGTACCACCATGCCTTTGCCGGCAGACAGGTGGCCGACAATTGGGTCGCCCGGAATCGGCGTGCAACACTTGGCATAGCTCAACACCAGGCCCTCGGTGCCGCGAATGGCCAGCGGGCCTTCGCTGCTTGGCAGGGCTTCGCCGCTGTCGCTGAGCAGGCGACGCGCCACCACATAGGCCATGCGGTTGCCCAGACCGATGTCTTCGAGCAGGTCTTCGAGCACATCCTGATGGTACTCGGCGAGTACGGCTTGCACGCGTTCCGGCGCGAGCCTCTCGATGTGGCTGTTGAAGCTGGCGAGGACCTTGTTCAACAGGCGTTCGCCGAGGCTGATGGACTCTGAACGGCGCTGCAGTTTCAGCGCATGGCGAATATGCGTGCGGGCCTTGCCTGTGACCACGAAGTTCAACCACGCCGGGTTTGGCCGAGCGCCCGGTGCGCTGACAATTTCCACCGTCGAGCCGCTTTCCAGGGCTTGCGACAGCGGCGCCAGGCGGCGGTTGATGCGGCAGGCAATGCAGGTATTGCCGACGTCGGTGTGCACCGCGTAGGCGAAGTCGACCGCAGTGGAGCCTTTCGGCAGCTCCATGATGCGCCCCTTGGGCGTGAACACGTAGACCTCGTCCGGGAACAGGTCGATCTTCACGCTTTCAATAAACTCCAGCGAGTTGCCGGCGCGCTGCTGCATTTCCAGCACGCCTTTGACCCATTGCCGCGCGCGGGCGTGGCTGCCCTTGGGCAGGTCTTCCTCGTTGGATTTGTATAGCGAGTGCGCGGCGATACCGTTGTTTGCCAGCTCTTCCATCTCGCGGGTGCGGATCTGGATCTCGATCGGTACGCCGTGCATGCCGAACAGCGTGGTGTGCAGCGACTGGTAGCCGTTGGCCTTGGGTATCGCGATGTAGTCCTTGAAGCGGCCGGGCAGGGGCTTGTACAGGTTGTGCACGGCGCCGAGTACGCGGTAACAGGTGTCGACCTTGTCGACGACAATGCGGAAGGCGTAAACGTCCATGATTTCGTTGAACGCCCGACGCTTGCCGCGCATCTTCTGGTAGATGCCGTAGAGGTGCTTCTCGCGGCCCGATACTTCGCCTTCCATGCCTTCGCGAGCCAGGCAGTGGAGGATCGATTCTTCGATCTTGTTGACGATTTCCTTGCGGTTGCCCCGGGCGCGCTTGACCGCTGCGCGGATACGCTCGGAGCGCATCGGGTGCATGGCTTTAAAGCCCAGGTCCTCGAACTCGATGCGCATGCTGTGCATGCCCAGACGGTTGGCAATTGGCGCGTAGATTTCCAGGGTTTCTTTGGCGATGCGCCGGCGTTTCTCGCCGGACAGTACTTCCAGGGTGCGCATGTTGTGCAAGCGATCAGCCAGTTTGACCAGGATCACGCGGATATCGCGGGCCATGGCCATGGCCATTTTCTGGAAGTTTTCCGCCTGCGCCTCGGCCTTGGTTTCGAAGTTCATCTGGGTCAGTTT